>NZ_BPRD01000480.1 GCF_022179745.1 Methylorubrum podarium | reverse complement strand
GCCGAAGCCCTCTCCCCGTGCACGGGGAGAGGGGATGCAGCGTCGCCGCACGGTCTTGCTCCGGCATCCCCCGCCATCCATCTCAAATGGCCGAACGACGTGCTCGCCGACGGCCGAAAACTCGCCGGCATCCTCCTGGAAGCCGAGACGCTGCCGGGCGGGCGGCGGGCGGTGGTGATCGGTTTCGGGGTCAACGTCGCGGCGGCGCCCGACGGTTTGCCCTATCCGGCGGCGGCTCTGTCCGCCTTTTCCGCGGCGGATGCGCCGATGCTGCTCGAATTCCTGTCGGAACGGTTTGTGGAAGCCGTCCGGATCTGGAACAAGGGGCGCGGATTCTCGAACATCCGGCGGCGGTGGTTGGAGCGCGCGGCGGGGGTGGGTGCCCCCGTGTCGGTTCGCATGGCCGAGGCCACGCTGACGGGCATCTTTGAAACGATCGACGAGGGGGGGCGGCTCGTGATCCTCGCCCCGGATGGAACCCGACGAACCGTGACGGCGGGCGAGGTGCATTTCGGAAGTGCCGCGACGGCGGCCTGAGACTGGATAGACGAACAAGATGACGACACGGCAGGACGAACTCGTCTTCGTGCCGCTCGGCGGCGTGGGCGAGATCGGGATGAATGCGGGCCTCTACGGGATCGGACCCGAGAAGCAGCGCAAATGGATCATGGTCGATTGCGGAATGGGGTTTGCCGGCGAGGAGGGACTGCCGGGCGTCGACCTGATGTTCCCCGACCTCACCTTCATCGAGGAGCGCAGGAAAGATCTCCTCGGCATCTTCATCACCCACGCGCACGAGGACCATATCGGCGCGATCTCGGAGCTGTGGCCGCGGCTCAAGGCGCCGGTCTACGCCACGCGCTTCGCCAAGCAGCTTCTGGAGACCCGCCGCCTGTCCGAGCCCGGCGCGCCGAAGGTGGACCTGCGCGAGATCAAGCCGGGCCGGCGCGTCACCGTCGGCCCGTTCGAGCTCGAATTCGTGCCGGTGGCGCACTCGATTCCCGAATCGAACGCGGTGGCGATCCGCACCGAGCACGGCCTCGTGCTGCATACCGGCGACTGGAAGCTCGACGACACGCCGGTGGCGGGCGACTCGACCTCGCCGGACGCCTTCACCAAGCTCGGTGACGAGGGCATCCTCGCGCTGATCTGCGACTCGACCAACGTGCTGCGCGAGGGCCGTTCGCCGAGCGAGGCGGAGGTCTCCGCGACCCTGCGCAAGCTGATCGAGAACGCCCCCCACCGCGTGGCGGTGACGACCTTCGCCTCCAATGTCGCCCGCATCCGCGCCGTGGCGGAGGCCGCCCAGGCCTGCGGCCGCCAGGTGATCGCGGTCGGGCGCGCCATGGACCGGGTCATCGATGTCGCCCGCGAATGCGGCTACCTCGACGGCCTGCCGGACTTCCTCTCGGCCGATTCCTACTCGCACATCCCGCGCGACAAGGTGGTTTGCCTGCTCACCGGCTCGCAGGGCGAGCCGCGGGCGGCGATGTCGCGGGTCTCGCGCCACGACCATCCGGCAATCTCGCTGACCGCCGGCGACCGGGTGATCTTCTCCTCGCGCGCCATCCCCGGCAACGAGCGCGACGTCGGCGCCATCATCAACGACCTGATCGAGGACGGCATCGAGGTCATCACCGACCGCACCGAACTCGTCCACGTCTCGGGCCATCCCCGCCGCGAGGAGATGGTGTCGATGTATGGCTGGACCCGGCCGAAAGCGGTCGTGCCGGTCCACGGCGAGGCGCTGCATCTCGACGAGCACGCGCGCTTCGCCCGCTCGCAGGGCGTCGAGGCGGTGGTCAAGGCCCGCAACGGCGCGGTGGTGCGCCTCGCGCCGGGCAAGCCGGAAGTGGTCGAGCACGTCCGCGCCGGGCGGCTCTACAAGGACGGCAACGTCCTGATCGATTCCAAGGATCGGGCGATCCCCGAGCGGCGCAAGCTCGCCCAGACCGGCATCGTCTCGGTGGCGCTCGCCATCGACGAGCGCGGCGAGATGGCCGGCGAGCCGGCGGTCGACATCATGGGCCTGCCCAATCGCGGACGCGACGGCGAGCCGCTGCTCGACACCGTGGTCGACACGGTCAACCGGACGATCAACGGCCTGTCGCGCGGCAAGATGAAGGACTCGGAGGCCGTGGAGATCGCGGTCGACCGCGCCGTGCGCTCGGCCGTCAACGAGGCCTGGGGCAAGAAGCCCGCCTGCCACGTGCAGGTGGTGGAGGTGTGATAGACTGAAGAGGCGCCCCGTCATTGCGAGGCGAAGCCGAAGCAATCCAGCGCTCCGCATCATCCGGAGATGTCGCGCTACTGGATTGCTTCGCTGCCGCTCGCAATGACGGGAGCAGGGCAGGGAGGAAAACAAACATGATCGGACGGCTCAATCACGTCGCCATCGCGGTGAAGGACCTCGACGCGGCGACGGCGGTCTATCGCGACACGCTCGGCGCCAAGGTGACCGAGCCGCTGCCGCAGCCGGAGCACGGCGTGACGGTGGTGTTCGTCGAACTGCCCAACAGCAAGGTCGAGCTGATGTCGCCGCTCGGCGAGAACTCCACCATCCAGGGCTTCGTCGACAAGAACCCGGCCGGCGGCATCCACCACGTCTGCTACGAGGTCGAGGACATCATCGCCGCCCGCGACCAGATGAAGGCGGCCGGCGCCCGGGTTCTCGGCACCGGCGAGCCGAGGATCGGCGCCCACGGCAAGCCGGTGATCTTCCTCCACCCCAAGGATTTTCTGGGGACGCTGGTGGAGCTGGAGCAGGTCTGAAAGACCGGCTTCGACGCAATTCGGTCGGGCGCCGGCCCGGCCGTTCCTCGACCGTTCGAGAACGATGACCCGCTCGCCTCTTCGCACCCTGACCGCCTCGACCCCGCTGACCCTCCTGACGGTGGCGGTGCTGATCGCCCTGTTCGCGGCGGTGGCGGTGAAGGGGTTCGAGCTGACGGTGTTCGGCGCGCTGGCGCTCTACTTCGTCCTGTGGTGGACCTTCCTGTTCGCGATCCTGCCGCTGGGCAACGCCGCCGAGGCCGATCCGCAGCGGCTGGTGCCGGGCCAGGATCCGGGGGCGCCGGCGAGCCCGCGCCTGCGCGAAAAGGCCCTGCTGACGACGATCCTGGCTGCGGTCGCGTTCTTCGCAGCCCTTCTGATCTTCCCGCTCGCCCGGTTGTGAGGGCGAAGGGGCCGCGCCAAGCAGAGACGTCTGCTGCCCGCCGGTCAGCGACCTGAGACCGAGGTGGCGCGGGCCAGGGGACGCCCCAAAATAAAAAAGCAAGGCACGAGGCCTTGCTTTGAACAAATGCAGTCTGTTCCAGCCAGATTTTCTCGCGCATTTCTTACGGCGCGGCGGCTGATTGTTCCTCCCAAGACCCGGACCGTGCGCTGCCTCGTGGGCAACGACCATCACGGCGCTGCTTATAGGAAGAAGATTTCCCTTTGTCATCAGGCGAGAGACGGTTCGCGGCGCTTTTTTGCAAAGGGCGCGGCAAACCGCCCCCGTCCTCCGCTGGGGGAGGGGCGCGGCGCTGCTTCGCCGGCTTCGTTCCGCCTCATTGCGAACCGATCCTGTGTTGGCAGGGCGCTTGTGTTTTGCGGGGGCAATGTGTTGTGTGCCTTCGCACGCTGGCCTAGCTCCTCCCCCGGCTGCGCCCGCCGTCTTCCAAGGTCGATCGATGCGTCTCTCCCGCTACTTCCTGCCGATTCTGCGCGAGACGCCGAAGGAAGCGGAGATCGTCTCGCATCGGCTGATGCTGCGCGCCGGGATGATCCGTCAGGAGGCGGCCGGCATCTACGCGTGGCTGCCGCTGGGCCTGCGCGTCCTCAACAAGGTCTGCGACGTGATCCGCGCCGAGCAGGACCGCGCGGGCGCCGTCGAGATCCTGATGCCGACGATCCAGGCCGCGGATCTGTGGCGCGAGTCCGGCCGCTACGAGGCCTACGGCAAGGAGATGCTGCGCCTGAAGGACCGCCACGAGCGCGAATTGCTCTACGGCCCGACCGCGGAAGAGGTCGTCACCGAGATTTTTCGCGCGAGCGCCCGATCCTACAAGGATCTGCCCAAGAACCTCTATCAGATCTCGTGGAAGTTCCGCGACGAGGTGCGTCCGCGCTTCGGCACCATGCGCTCGCGCGAGTTCCTGATGAAGGACGGCTACTCGTTCGACATCGATCAGGCCGCCTCGCGCCACTCCTACAACAAGGTCTTCGTCTCCTACCTGCGCACCTTCGAGAGGCTCGGCCTGCGGGCGATCCCGATGCGGGCCGACACGGGTCCGATCGGCGGCGATCTCAGCCACGAATTCATCATCCTGGCCAAGACCGGCGAGAGCGAGGTCTTCTGCGACCGCGCCTATCTCGACATGCCGGTGCCGCCGCCGTCGGTCGATTTCGACGACGTGGCCGGGCTGCAGGGCGTCGTCGATGCCTGGACCTCGCACTACGCCGCCACCGACGAGATGCACGACGAGGCGGTCTTCGCCGAGGTGCCGGAGACCGCGCGGCTCTCCGCCCGCGGCATCGAGGTCGGCCACATCTTCTATTTCGGCACCAAGTACTCGGCGCCGATGAAGGCGGTCGTCACCGGCCCCGACGGGGCGGAGCGGCCGGTCCATATGGGCTCCTACGGCATCGGCCCGAGCCGGCTCGTGGCCGCGACCATCGAGGCGAGCCACGACGAGGCCGGCATCATCTGGCCGGACGCGATCGCCCCCTTCGACGTGGCCCTGATCAACCTCAAGGTCGGCGATGGCGCCTGCGACGGCGCCTGCGCCGAGATCCAGGCGGCTCTGGAGACGGCGGGCCTGTCGGTGCTCTACGACGACCGGGACGAGCGGCCGGGTGCCAAGTTCGCCACCGCCGACCTGATCGGTCTGCCCTGGCAGGTCATCGTCGGCCCGAAGGGGCTCGCCGAGGGCAAGGTCGAGCTGAAACGTCGCGCCAGCGGGGAGCGCGAGACCCTCGATCCGGTCGATCTCCCCGCCCGGATCCGGCGCGTCTGAGGATCGGCCGCGATGGCGCTCGCCTTGGGTAAGGGCCGCATCTCCCTGAGCGGCGTCCTGGCACGGCTGAGAAGCGCCCGTGCGAGCGCCTCCACCCCGCCCTTCGCGGGCTTCGAGTGGCTCATCGCCGGGCGCTACCTGCGGGCGCGCCGCCGGGGCGGCGGCGTCTCGGTGGTGGCCCTGTTCTCGGTGCTCGGCATCGCGGTGGGCGTGGCCACCCTCATCATCGTGCTCTCGGTGATGAACGGCTTCCGCTCGGAACTGCGCTCCAAGATCATCGGCCTCAACGGCCACGTCTTCGCCGCGCCGATCGACCGGCTCTTCACCGACTACGTCGATCTCTCGGACCGGCTGGAGAAGGTCGCGGGCGTGCGCGCCGTGGTGCCGATGGTGCAGGGGCAGGCCTTCGCCTCCTCGCCCTATGGCGGTTCCGGCGTGCTGGTGCGGGGCGTGCGCGAAGCCGACCTGCCGAAGATCCCGGCGATCTCCTCGGCCATCAAGAGCGGGACGCTGGAGGGCTTCGACGACGGCCAGGGCGTCGCCCTCGGCAAAAGGCTCGCCGATTCCCTCGGGCTGCAGGCGGGCGATCAGGTCACCCTCTCGACGCCGAAGGGCGCGAGCACTCCCTTCGGCACCGCCCCGCGCACCAAGGCCTACACCGTCAAGGCGATCTTCGAGATCGGCGTGACCGATTTCGACACCACCATGGCCTTCATGCCGCTCAACGAGGCCCAGGCCTTCTTCAACCGCGACGGCGACGTCAGCGTGATCGAGACCTACATCGACGACGCCGATGCGGTCGGCGAGATGCGCGAGCCCCTGGAGATGGCGGCCGAGCGCCCGATCCTCCTGACCGACTGGCGCCAGACCAACCGCACCTTCTTCGGCGCCCTGGAGGTGGAGCGGAATGTGATGTTCCTGATCCTCAACCTCATCGTGATCGTGGCGACGCTCAACATCATCTCGGGGCTGATCCTGCTGGTGCGCGACAAGTCCTCGGACATCGCGATCCTGCGCACCATGGGCGCGACGCCGGGCACGATCATGCGGGTCTTCCTCATCAACGGGGCGCTGATCGGCCTCGTCGGCACGGCGATCGGCCTCATCGGCGGCGTGCTGTTCACCCTCAACATCAAGCCGATCCAGCGCACCCTGTTTCCCACCGCCTGGGACCCCACCGTGCGCTTCCTCGCCGAGATCCCGGCGGAGATGAACACGAGCGAGGTCGTCATCATCGTGATCACCTCGATCCTGCTGTCGCTGGTGGCGACCCTCTATCCCTCCTGGCGCGCCGCCCGGCTCGATCCGGTGCAGGCCCTGCGCTACGGCTGACGGAACGCCCCGATCATGGCTCAGACGAATGCCGGCGGCGCCCAGCCCGTGCCGGCCCTGTTCTTCGCGGGCGTCCAGCGCCGCTACACGCAGGGCGAGGGCGCGCTCGAGATCCTGCGCGGGACCGATCTGGCGATCTGGCCGGGCGAGCTGGTCGCCCTGGTGGCGCCCTCGGGGGCGGGAAAGTCGACCCTGCTCCACATCGCCGGCCTCCTGGAGCGGCCCGACGGCGGCGAGGTCTATATCGGCGGCCAGCCGACCGCGGGCATGTCGGATGCCGAGCGCACCCGCCTGCGGCGGGAGGAGATGGGCTTCGTCTACCAGTTCCACCATCTGCTGCCCGAGTTCTCGGCGCTGGAGAACGTGGTGCTGCCCCAGCTCATCCGCGGGCTCGCCCGCAAGGAGGCCGAGGCCCGCGCCGCCGAACTCCTGAGCTTCCTCGGCCTCAAGGACCGCCTGCCGCACCGCCCGGCCGAACTCTCAGGCGGCGAGCAGCAGCGCGTCGCCATCGCCCGCGCGGTCGCCAACGGCCCCCGCCTGCTGCTCGCCGACGAGCCCACCGGCAACCTCGATCCGCAGACCTCGGGCCGGGTCTTCAACATCCTGCTCCAGCTCGTGCGCGCCTCCGGCCTCGCGGCACTGATCGCGACCCACAACATGGAACTCGCCGGCCGCATGGACCGGCGCGTGACCATCCGCGACGGGATGATCGAGCAGCTCTCATAAGCGGGCGTTCTTGCCAATGTTGTCAAATACGACAACAATGGCGGCATGACGCGGCGAACGCGCCCGATCTCGTGGATCAAGGCAGCCCGAAAGGCGTTCGAGTCGTTTCCGCCGGATGCTCGGCAGGAGTGCCTGCGCGCGCTCACCGTCGCCGCGGAAGGCGAGCGCGCCGACATCGTCAAGCCGATGCAAGGATTGGGGGCGGGCATCTGAAAAGTTGCGCTGCGCCACCGGGGAGATGCGTTCCGCGTCGTCTACGCCGTGCAGATCGGGAGCGATCTCTGGGTGCTTCACGCCTTTCAGAAGAAATCGACGAGCGGGATCAAGACACCGCAGCACGAGATCGACACCGTGCGTGAGCGCTTGAAGCGCCTGAAGGAGGCTCTCTCATGAGCGACGACTTCGAACTCGTCCGCGGCAGCGGCAACGTCTTCCGCGATTTCGGAAGCACGAACGCCGATGCCGAGCAATTGAAGGCGTTGCTCGGCGCCCAGATCATCGCCTGCCTCGACCGTCGCGGCCTGACCGTGAGAGCCGCCGAGGCGGCGACGGGAATCGCCGCCGCGGACTTCTCCCGCATCCGCCGGGTCAAGCTCGATCGCTTCACCGTTGATCGTCTCATGACCATCCTCAACCGGCTCGGCCAGCAGGTCGATGTCGTGGTCACGCTGCGCGAGCGACCTGCAGCTTGAGCCTTCAACCGGGCGTAGGAATTTTTTAACCACGCCCCACCCGCCATCCGGATTTGGGCTTTACAAAGAACAAAACAGGAACAAAAATCACTCCATCAACACGGAGTGGAAGCCATGACCAAGCGCGTGTTCCTCACCAGCCTCGTCGAATTCACCTCCTTCGGCCTGCTCTTCGGCGCGGTGGCGCTCTGGGCGGTAGCCTTGGCGCCGATCCATTAACGTCCTGCGTTCGGGCGCGGTTTGTTCCCGTTCCGAAAGCGTTGCGCACAGGAAATGGTGGCGGGCAGGCCTTTTCCGCCCCGCGTCGCGGGGGTGGGCGGCTTCGGCGGGGAAGAACGGTGGATATCGTCCCCGGTGCGGCGCATCGGTGACAGACTTGGAAGGGCCTGAGCGGCGATCTTAAGGGGCTCCGAGCAGGGTCCCCATGGCGCGCACACTCAAAGAAATCGGCTTCGTCCACCTCCACGTCCACTCGTCCTACTCGCTGCTCGAAGGCGGCGTGAAGGTCGCCGACTTGGTCAAGGCGGCGGCCGCCGACCGGCAGCCCGCGCTGGCGCTCACCGACACCAACAACCTGTTCGGCGCGCTCGAATTCTCGGAGAAGGCCGCCGGCACCGGCATCCAGCCGATCGCGGGCCTTCAGCTCACCGTCTGCTTCGAGGCGCCCGACCCGATGGCGCGCATGCCGCAGGCGGGCTGCGCCAACATCGTGCTGCTCGCCCAGGACGAGACCGGCTACGGCAACCTGCTGCGGCTCGGCAGCCGCGCCCATTTCGACGGCCCGCTCGGCGCCGCTCCCAACCTCGCCGTCTCGGCGCTGGAGGGCAATGTCGACGGGCTGATCGGCCTGACCGGCGGGCTCACGGGCCCGCTCGACACCAGCCTGCGCACCGGCCGCGCCGATCAGGCGGCGCGTCGCCTGGAGGTCCTGAAGGGGGCGTTCGGCGAGGAGCGCCTCTACGTCGAGATCCAGCGCCACGGCCTCGACGACGAGCGCGCGGTCGAGCGCGAATTGCTGCGCCTCGCCGACGGAAACGGCCTCGGCATCGTCGCGACGAACGAGCCGTTCTTCGCCAAGCCCGGCGATTACGACGCCCACGACGCCCTGCTCGCCATCGCGGAGGGCCGCCTCGTCTCCGACGAGCGCCGCCGCCGTCTCACGCCGCGCCACGCCTTCACGACGCGCGCCGAGATGATGGAGCTGTTCCGCGATCTGCCGGACGCGCTCGCGGCCTCCGTCGAGATCGCCATGCGCTGCGCCGTTCGGGCGCGCACCCGCAAGCCCATCCTGCCGAATTTTTCCAGCGTCGCGGCGGGCGAGCCCCCGCCCATGGCGGAGGCTCTGGCCGAGGCCGCCGAGGCGCCGGTCCGGGCGGTCGCCGCCGACGAGCCGACCGAGCTGTGCCGCCAGGCCGAGGCCGGGCTGGAATTGCGCCTGAAGCAACACGGCACCGCCCCCGGCTTCACCGAGGAGGATTACCGCGCGCGGCTGACGTTCGAGCTCGACGTCATCGTCAAGATGAAGTTCCCGGGCTACTTCCTGATCGTCTCGGACTTCATCAAGTGGGCCAAGGACCACGACATCCCCGTCGGGCCGGGCCGCGGCTCGGGCGCGGGCTCGCTGGTGGCGTGGTCGCTCCTCATCACCGACCTCGACCCGCTCCGCTTCGGCCTGCTGTTCGAGCGCTTCCTGAATCCCGAGCGCGTCTCGATGCCGGACTTCGACATCGACTTCTGCGTCGAGGGCCGCGAGCGGGTGATCCGCTACGTGCAGGAGCGCTACGGCGAGCGGCAGGTCGGGCAGATCATCACCTTCGGTACGCTCTTGGCCCGCGGCGTGCTGCGCGACGTCGGCCGCGTGCTGGAGATGCCCTACGGTCAGGTCGACAAGCTGACCAAGCTCGTGCCGCAGAATCCGGCGAACCCCGTGACCCTGGCGCAGGCGATCGAGGGCGAGCCGAAGCTGCAGCAGGCGATCGAGGAGGAGCCGATCGTCGCCCGGCTCATCGAGATCTCGAAGAAGCTCGAGGGCCTACACCGCCACGCCTCGACCCACGCCGCCGGCGTGGTGATCGGCGACCGGCCGCTCGAAGAGCTGGTGCCGCTCTACCGAGACCCGAAGACCGGGATGCGGGTGACCCAGTTCAATATGAAGTGGGTCGAGCAGGCGGGCCTCGTCAAATTCGACTTCCTCGGCCTCAAGACCCTCACCATGCTGCGGTGCTGCACCGACCTGCTGAAGCAGCGCGGCATCGACGTCGACCTCGCCCAGATCCCGCTCGACGACAAGAAAACCTACGAGCCGATGGGCCGCGGCGAGACGGTGGCGGTGTTCCAGGTGGAATCGGCCGGCATGCGGAAAGCGCTGTGCGAGATGCAGGCCGACCGCCTGGAGGACATCATCGCGCTGGTGGCGCTCTACCGGCCGGGCCCGATGGCCAACATCCCGGTCTATTGCGAGCGCAAGCTCGGGCGCGACGCCGGCAACGAGGCGAGCTGGTACCCGCACCCGATGCTGGAGCCGATCCTGCGGGAGACCTTCGGGATCATCGTCTACCAGGAACAGGTGATGGAGGTCGCCAAGGTTCTGGCCGGCTACACGCTCGGCGAGGCCGACATGCTCCGCCGCGCCATGGGCAAGAAGATCAAGGCGGAGATGGACGCCCAGCGCGACCGCTTCGTGAAGGGCTGCCTGGAGAGCGGAATTCCTGAGGGGAAAGCCAACGAGATCTTCGACCTCTTGGCCAAGTTCGCCGATTACGGCTTCAACAAGTCCCACGCGGCGGCCTACGCGCTGGTGACCTACCAGACCGCCTATCTGAAGGCGAACTATCCGGTCGAGTTCCTGGCTGCCGCCATGACGCTCGACATCGACAACACCGACAAGCTCGCCGAATTCCGCCAGGACGCGCAGCGGCTTAAGATCACCGTCGAGCCGCCCTCGGTGAACACCTCCGGCGTCGTCTTCGACGTGCGGGAGGGGCGCATCCTCTACGCGCTCGCCGCGATCAAGGGGGTCGGCCGCGCGGCGGTGGAATCGATCGTCGCCGCCCGCGGGGACACGCCGTTCAAGGACCTCGCCTGCTTCGCCCGGCGCCTCAACCCGCGCCACGTCAACAAGCGGACCCTGGAGAACCTGATCGCGGCGGGCGCGCTCGACTGCATCGAGCCCGACCGGGCGCGGGCCTGGGCCGCGGTCGAGCCGATGATGAAGATGGCGCAAGGCGCGGCCGAGGCCGAGACCTCCGGCATCACCGACATGTTCGGCGGCGTCGCCTCGGTCGATGTAGCTCTGCGTATCCCGCCGCACGAGTTCTGGACCCACACCGACAAGCTCAAGCGCGAGTGCGACGCCATCGGCTTCTTCCTCTCGGGCCACCCGCTCGACGAGTACGGGCCGATCCTCGAAAAGCTGCGGGTCCAGTCCTGGGCCGATTTCTGCCGGGCGGTGCGGGCGGGCTCGGCCAGCGTCGGCCGCATCGCCGCCTCGGTGCTCGACCGCTCGGAGCGGCGCACCAAGAGCGGCAACAAGCTCGGCATCGTCATCCTCTCGGACCAGACCGGCCACTTCGAGGCGATCATCTTCTCCGAAGGGCTCAACCAGTACCGCGACATCCTCGAACCCGGCCGTCCGCTGGTGCTGACGATCCAGGCGAACCTGGAGGGCGAGGACGTGCGCGCCCGCATCACCACCGCCGAGCCCCTCGATCAGGCTGCCGCCCGCCACCAGAAGGGGATGCGCATCTTCCTGCGCGACGACCGGGCCTTGAGTTCGGTGCAGCAGCGCCTGACCCTGCGCGGGGAGGGCGAGGTCTCGCTGATCCTGATCCTCGACGGCGGCGAGCGCGAGGTCGAGGTGCGCCTGAAGGACCGCTATCAGGCGACGCCGCAGGTCGCAGGCGCCCTGCGCGCCGTGCCGGGCGTGGTGCAGGTGGAGGTGAACTGAGACCGCCGCCGGACGAACCCGCCGGTAACCAAACCCGTCACCTCCGCAAGATATGGGTGTGACAGATCCGTTCGTGCCTCACCGCCGCCACAGCTCGGTGATTCTGCCAAGGTATGGTTCGGCCGATCGCGAGGTCACGGCATGGGCTCCGGCTGGCGGAGCCCGCCTGCCTCCGGGGAGCGGCCGAAGCCCTTGCGAATGCCGCGGCGCCGCGTAACCGCCGCCTGATGGAGTGTGGGATGACCGGACACGGTTTGAGACTGATGGCGGCCGCCGCCCTGGTGGGGCTGACCGGCGCCGCGCAGGCGGCGCAGTGCGGCAACACTGCCGCCGGCTTCGAGTCCTGGAAGGACGAGTTCATCGCCGAGGCCAAGGGGCGGGCGAGCCCGACGGCGCTGGCGGCTCTGGCCAACACCTCCTACTCCACCGCGACCATCTCGGCCGATCGCGGTCAGAAGAGCTTCAAGCTCTCCCTCGACCAGTTCCTGGCCAAGCGCGGCGGCAACACCATCGTCTCCCGCGGGCGCGCCCTCAAGGCGCAGAACGCGGCGCTCTTCGCCTCGATCGAGCAGCGCTACGGCGTGCCGCCGGGTCCGCTCCTGGCGATCTGGGGCATGGAGACCGGCTTCGGCGCCGTGAAGGGCAACGTCAACACGCTCTCGGCGGTGGCCACGCTGGCCTACGATTGCCGCCGCTCGGCCTACTTCACCGAGCAGCTCTACGCCGCGCTCAAGCTCGTCGACAGCGGCGTGCTGACGCCGACGACCCGGGGCGCCGCCCACGGCGAGGTCGGCCACACCCAGTTCCTCCCGAAGAACGTGCTGACCTACGGCGTCGGCGGCAGCCTCGACAGCGCCCCGGTCGCGCTGAACTCCACGGCCAACTTCCTGAAGGGCCATGGCTGGCAGCGCGGCGCGGGCTACCAGCCCGGCGAGCCGAACTTCGCGGCGATCCAGGGCTGGAACGCCGCCGGCGTCTATCAGCGCGCCATCGCGCTCCTCGGCGCCCGGATCGACGGGCAGTAGTCCTTCGATCCGTCACCGCGAGCGGAGCGAAGCAGTCCAGGGCGCGACCGTGCCGGGTAGGGCGGTGCTCTGGATCACTTCGGCTCCGCCTCGCGATGACGGACGAGCGGCGACGCGCATCCTTCCCGCAGCCGCTCGGCCACGAGCGCCTGGAGCGACCACAGGTGCCGGTCGTGGATGCCGAGCCGGGCGCAGGCTTCCACGGTGCGGAACAGATACTCGGCGCTCGGGCCGAGATGCCCGCAGGCCGTCGCGATCCTGCGCGCGAGCTCTTCGTCGGAGAGGCGGCCGGCGTAGCGGTCGCTCCGCCGGTTCACCATGAAGGTCAGGGCCGTGACCGGTCCGGCCGCCGTCTCGACCGTGACCCAGCGCCCCTCGTAGCCCTTGCCCTTCATCTCCCGCCGCCAGACCGGCATCAGGGTCGCGTGCGGGTCGGCATCGTCCAGCCGGAAGGCGACGCCGCGGCAGATCCCGCCCCGGTCGAGCCCCAGAACGAGGCCCGGATTCTCCGGCGTGCCGCGATAGCGCCGCTGCAGCAGGCAGAAGCGGCGGTGCCACCCCCGCAGCGTGCCGAGCCGCTGCTCGGTGAAGGCGAATTCCGGGCTCCACAGCAGCGACCCGTAGGCGAACACCCACAGGCCCCCGTCGGCCGAGGCGCGGCGCGCCAGCATCGCGTCGAGTTCGGGCGCGAGGTCGTCGTCGGCGAGCAGCGTCAGCGCGTTCGGGTCGTCGGAAACGGGGTCGGGATGGGCACGGGCGATCAGGTCGAGGGAGAGCGACAGGGGACGAAGGGCCATCGGGCCGGAGCGGAGCATTTTCGGGGACGTGCGCGCAACCCCGTTCAGGCCCCCGGCGAATCCAATTCCGGAAACGGCTCGCTGCGGTGCCCCTCGCACACTTCCTCCTCGTCGCGCAGGACGGTGAGCGCGCCGGCCTCCTCCCGCACCACGAGCTTCGGCCGCTCCGGCTTGCCGAAGGTGCGGCCGCTCATCCGGGTCGAGACGCAGTAGAGCCGGCGGCCGCCATCCTCGAACGGGCCGGCGATCCGGCTGTGGGCGAACCGCACCGGGATCAGCGAGACCGAGCCGAAGGCGACCTGCCGCAGGGCCAGGGCGGCGATGCGCTCGCGCACCGTGCCGGTGGAGGCCGCCGGTGCGGTCGGTGCCGCGGTCGCGGTGCAGCCGCCGGCCGCGAGGACCATCGCCAGCACCACTCCACCGCGCCGCCCGACCATCGCCGAATCTCCCGAACGGCAGAAAGCTTAGCAATTTCGCGCATGGCGGGAAACGGGTTCGCCGTCGCAACCCGATTTCGCTGCGCGAGGCAGTCCCGTTCCGGCCCCGGAATGATTATCTCTCTCTCATGCAATGGATCGACGAAGGCCTCGTGATCGGCCTGCGCAAGCACGGCGAGACCGGGGTCGTGCTCGAACTGATGACGCCGGAGCACGGCCGCCATCTCGGGCTCGTCCATGGCGGGCGCTCGCGGCGGATGCAGCCGATGCTCCAGCCCGGCAACACGCTGCGCGCCACGTGGCGGGCGCGGCTCGACGGGGCGCTCGGCTCCTACGCCGTCGAGCCGCTGACCATGAACGCCTCGCGGCTGATGGATTCGGGGCTGGCGCTCTACGGCATCGGCCATCTCTCCACGCTGCTGCGGCTCCTGCCCGAGCGCGACCCGCATCCGGCGCTCTACGAGGCGGCGCAGATCCTGATCGCCCATCTCGACGAACCGGAGATCGCACCCGCGCTGATGGTCCGGTTCGAACTCGCCCTGCTCGCCGGCCTCGGCTTCGGCCTCGACCTGTCGCATTGCGCGGCGACCGGCGCCAACGACGCCCTGGTCTACGTCTCGCCGAAGAGTGGGCGGGCGGTCAGCGCCTCGGCGGGGGAACCCTATCGTGACCGCCTGCTCGCCCTGCCGCCCTTCCTGCGCGACCGCGACCAGCCCGGCAGCGGCTGGCGCATGCCGGACGGCCAGGACGTTCGGGAGGGGTTTACCTTGACGGGATATTTCCTCGATCAGCACGTCTGGCGCCCGAGGCAGCAGGGCGCGCCGGAGGAGCGGGCACGATTCGTCGCACTCGGCACTGGCCAGGGGTGATGATGTTCGTGTTATGTTCCTGCGTGATTTCGAAGGGAACGCGGTCGGTCCTGCCGGACCGCGGGGACGGATGCGGGCGAGGGGCCGGCATCCGGTCCGGATTGACGATGGGGAGTGAGTGATGGGTCAGCCCGTCCTGCCGCCGCCGGGCGACGGCATCGAGAGCGTCGAGCTGAAGACGGCGCTGGAAGAGCGCTACTACGCCTACGCGCTCTCCACGATCATGCAGCGCGCGCTGCCCGATGCCCGCGACGGCCTGAAGCCCGTGCACCGGCGCATCCTCTACGGCATGCGCCTGCTCCGGCTCGATCCGAGTTCGGCGTTCAAGAAATGCGCGAAGATCGTCGGCGACGTGATGGGTGACTTCCACCCCCACGGCGACCAGGCGATCTACGACGCGCTGGTGCGCCTCTCCCAGGACTTCGCCCAGCGCTACCCCCTGGTCGATGGCCAGGGCAATTTCGGCAATATCGACGGCGACGGCCCGGCCGCCTACCGCTACACCGAGGCGCGTCTCACCGAGGTCGCCCGGCTCCTGCTCGACGGGATCGACGAGGACACGGTCGATTTCCGGCCCTCCTACAACGGCGAGAAGGAGGAGCCCGTCGTCCTGCCGGCGGCCTTCCCGAACCTTCTGGCCAACGGCTCGCAGGGCATCGCGGTCGGCATGGCGACCTCGATCCCGCCGCACAACGCCGCCGAACTCTGCGACGCGGCGCTCTACCTGATCCAGAACCGCGAGGCGACCTCGGAGCAGCTCTGCACCTTCGTGCAGGGGCCGGACTTCCCCACCGGCGGCATCCTGATCGATTCACCCGACGTGATCCGTGAGGCCTACCGCACCGGCCGCGGCGGGTTCCGCGTCCGCGCGCGCTGGGCCAAGGAGGATCTCGGCCGCGGCACCTGGAACATCGTCGTCACCGAGATCCCCTACGGCGTGCCGAAGGCGCGGCTCATCGAGAAGCTCGCCGACCTCCTCCAGGAGAAGAAGCTGCCGCTTCTCGCCGACGTGCGCGACGAATCGGCCGAGGACGTGCGCGTCGTGCTGGAGCCGCGCTCGCGCTCGGTCGATCCGGTGATGCTGATGGAATCGCTGTTCCGGCTCTCGGAGCTGGAGGCGCGGGTCCCACTGAACCTCAACGTGCTGGTCGGCGGCGTCGTGCCCCGCGTCATCGGACTGGCGGAGTGCCTGCGGGAATGGGTCGATCACCGCCGGGTCGTGCTCCAGCGCCGCTCCGGCTATCGCCTCGGCCAGATCGAGCGCCGCCTGGAGATCCTCGGCGGACTGCTCATCGTCTATCTCGACCTCGACGAGGTGATCCGCATCATCCGCGAGGAGGACGAGCCGAAGGCGGCCCTGATGGCGCGGTTCGAACTCACCGAACTCCAGGCCAACGCCATCCTCGACACCCGCCTGCGCTCCCTGCGCCGGCTGGAGGAGATGGAGCTCAAGCGCGAGTTCGAGGAGCTGACGAAGGAGAAGGAGGGGATCGAGGCCCTGCTCGGTTCCGAGAAGCTCCAGTGGACGGAGATCACCAAGCAGATCCGCGCGGTGAAGAAGACGTTCGGGCCCGAGACCAAGCTGGGCAAGCGGCGCACCACCCTCGAGAACCCGCCCGACACCGCCGGCATCGACTTCACCGCCGCCATGGTCGAGCGCGAGCCGATCACGGTCATCCTGTCCGAGAAGGGCTGGATCCGGGCGCTCAAGGGGCACGTGACCGAGTTGGCGGGGGTCGCCTTCAAGGGCGACGACACCCTGAAGGTCTCTTTCCTCAGCGAGACCACGGCAAAGATCCTGCTGCTCGCCTCGAACGGCAAGGTCTTCACCCTCGAAGCCTCGAAGCTGCCCGGCGGGCGCGGCTTCGGCGATCCGGTGCGGCTGATGGTCGATCTCGACGACGGCACCGAGATCGTCGCGGCGCTGCCCTACAAGCCGGACAGCAAGCTGCTGGTGGCGGGCTCCGACGGGCGCGGCTTCATCGCGCCCTCCGACGCGCTGGTCGCCAACACCCGGAAAGGAAAGGCGATCCTCGGGCTCGACGAGGGGGTCAGCGCGGTGCTGCTGGTGCCGGCCGAGGGCGACCACATCGCTGTCTGCTCGTCCGACAAGCTGATGCTGGTCTTCCCGGCCTCCGAGGTGACGGAGCTCGGCCGTGGCAAGGGCGTGCGCCTGCAGCGCTGCCGCCAGAGCCAGCTCGCCGACGCCTGCGTCTTCACCCTGGCGGAGGGCCTGCCCTGGCGCGACGGCTCGGGTCAGGCGCGGCTCGCTCAGAGCGCGATGCTGGAGAAGTGGATGGGCCACCGGTCCGATGCCGGCACGCTGATGACCCGCAGCTTCCCGAAATTCGAGCGGTTCGGGAAGTAATTTCTTGGGATTTTGGGGCGGTGCTCAACGAGTCCGATCGACCGAAGGGCCGCCTCGTGAAGTCCTTCCCGTCATTGCGAGGCGGAGCCGAAGCAATCCAGCGCTCCGCCCTTTCCGGAGAGCTCGCGCCGCTGGATCGCTTCGCCGAGGCTCGCGATGACGGCGGACGATGCGAAGGCGTCGCCTCAGCGGCGGCGGAACTGCTGGCCGCCGCGCTGGGGCGGACGCGGGCCGGAGGAGCGCTCGTCCTTGTGGCGGAACACGAGGCGGCCCTTTTCCAGGTCGTAGGGGGACATCTCGACGGTGACGCGGTCGCCGGCCAGGGTCTTGATGCGGTTCTTCTTCATCTTGCCGGCCGTGTAGGCGACGATCTCGTGACCCTGGTCGAGCTGCACGCGGTAGCGCGCGTCCGGCAGGATCTCGACGACCAAGCCGTCGAACTGCATCAATTCCTCTTTCGCCATGCACCTGTCTCCGGCCGGGCTGCCTGCACGGGGCGCTCCGGCAAATTCAAAAATCGGTCTGTCGTGCGAAACGCGCGGCGCTGCGGGTCCGATCCGCTCGGGACGAGAGGCGTCAGCGATGCCGGGCGTCGGGCGCCTTTCGCGAAACTCCCGGATCGGGGAGTCCTCCCTTCGGCCGGACAAGCGGCGCGACGGGCGTTTCGCGAAGGGCACCAAGCCTGCGACTTAAGCGTCGGAGGCGGTTTGTGCAAGAATATCCGCGGCGGAACGGCCGCTTGACCTCAACCAAAGGTGGGTTTCGCGGCCTTCACCGTCTCGGAACGGCCCTATGGCGAAACTTCGTTGCCGGCAAAGTCGAGCCGCCCGTCGGGAAGCCGGCGCCAGGCCTGGACCGTGAAGGGTGGCTTCACGAGGTCGCCGCCCGCGTCGAACGCCACCTCGCCGAGCACCGTGCGAAGGGGCACACCGCTATGCAGGGTGGCCGCGACCTTGGCCGGCTCGACCGAGCGCGCGCCCTCGATCCCCTGGCGCAGGACCTCGACCGCCGCGTAGGCCGGGGCGGCGAACATCTCGGCCTCCGAGCTCCGCGGCGTCCGGGTACCCTTCGGCTCGGGCAGGCGAGGGGGCGCGGGCGACACCGTCATCAGCGTGCCCTCGGCCCCGGGAACTTGCGAAAACTCCCTGTCGAGCAGCCCGTCGCTGCCGATCACCACTGTCGTCAGGCCGGCCTCGCGCATCGCCCGGATCAACCCCGCGGCCGGGGCGGACAGGCCGCCGAAATAGAGCGCCTCGATCCCGAGTGCCCGCAGCTTGGCGACGAGGGCGGCCGTCTCGCGGTCGTCGCGGGAGACGCCCTCGAACAGGCGCTCCTGCCCGCCGCGGGCTTTCAAGGCGCGGGCGGCCTCGTCGGCGAGGCCGCGGCCGAAGCTGGTCTTGTCGTGGACGATGGCGACCGGCTTGCCGCGGAAGCGCTCGGCGAGCAGCGCGCCGCCGAGCGCGCCCTGCTGTGCGTCGCTGCCGGAGAGCCGGAACAGCAGGCCGGCACCGCGGCGGGTCAGCGGCGCCCAGGTCGCGCCGGGCGTGACCGAGA
Source organism: Methylorubrum podarium (assembly GCF_022179745.1). GTDB lineage: Bacteria > Pseudomonadota > Alphaproteobacteria > Rhizobiales > Beijerinckiaceae > Methylobacterium > Methylobacterium podarium. The sequence goes on along the minus strand of NZ_BPRD01000480.1, from coordinate 1,988 downwards.
CGATGCCGGCCTCCTCGTAGACCGGGCTCGCCGCAGCCGCCGCCCCGGAGGTCAGGGGGCCGATAACGAAGCGCACGCCGCTGCCGGCGATCGGACGCGACCGCGCCGGCGCCTGCTTCGGGTCGGCGGCATCGTCCTGCACCACGAGCTGGAGCTTGCGGCCCAGCACCCCGCCCGCGCGGTTGATCTCGGCGACCGCCTGCTCGGCGCCGAGCCGCGCCCCCTGGCCGAACCCGGCATCCGGCCCGCTCAAGGGGGCGGCGAGCCCGATCCTCAGCGGATCGGCGGCGCCGGCGGGACCCGCGAGCGTCAGGGCGAGAAGGGTTGCCAACGCGCTCCGCTTCGTCACACCACCCCCCGTCCGGCCGCCGGAATGTCCCCGGATCTTGATGCGGCCCGCTCGCGGCGCTGGCAAGCGCCGCCGTTGGCCGCATCCCGGGCCGCATTGCGGAACGGGCCGGGACGCCTACCTCTCCGGAGACGGGACGGTCGGGGGCGGCGGAACCGAAGCTTTCAGGACGTGAAGCCCATGCTCTCCACCGAGGACGACATCCTGCGCGCCGCCGAGGGCTGGCGGCGCGAGGGGCGCGCGGTCGCGCTCGCCACCGTGATCGAGACCTGGGGCTCGGCGCCCCGCCCGGTCGGAAGCCACCTCGTCATCGACGGCGACAGCCGCTTCCTCGGCTCGGTCTCCGGCGGCTGCGTCGAGGGCGAGGTCATCACCGAGGCGCTCGACGTGATCGCGGACGGGCGCTCCCGCACCCTGGAATTCGGCGTCGCCGACGAGACGGCGTGGCGGGCCGGCCTCTCCTGCGGCGGCCGCATCCGCGTCTTCGTCGAACGCATCGACTGATTTTTCCGCGCGACCACCGTTTTCCCCGCGAGCGCGTGCCCGCCTCGCATCGAGCGACAGATCCCATGCGCCTCGACATCCTGTCGGCCCTCAACGCGGAGCGCGCGGCGCGCCGCCCGGCCCTGATCGTCACCGATCCCGAGGATGGCGGTCAGCGCCTCGTGCGCGCCGCCGAGATCGACGCCGATCCGCTCGGCCCCCTGCTGCGCGAGCGCCTGCGCAGCGGCCGCAGCGGCCTCGGCGAGGGCCCGGACGGGCGTCCCGTCTTCGTGGCCGTCCACGCGCCGCCGGTGCGCTTCGTCGTGGTGGGGGCCGTCCATATCTCGCAGGCGCTGGTGCCGCTCGCGGGAGGGCTCGATCTCGACCTCACGGTGATCGATCCCCGCACCGCGTTCGCCAGCCCGGAGCGGTTTCCCGGTGTGCGCCTGATCGCCGAATGGCCGGACGAGGCGCTCGCCGCCATCGGCCCGCTCGATGCCTACACGGCGCTCGCCGCCCTCACCCACGACCCGAAGATCGACGATCCCGCCCTCGTCGCGGCCCTGCGGGCGGATTGCGCCTATATCGGCGCCCTGGGCTCGCGAAAGACCCATGCGCGGCGCGTCGAGCGCCTCGGGGAGGCGGGGTTCGACGCGGCGGCGATCGGCCGGATCCACGCGCCGATCGGGCTCGATATCGGTGCGGTCTCGCCCGCCGAGATCGCCCTGTCGATCCTCGCCGAGCTCGTCGCGACCCTGCGCAAGGGGCGCATCGAGGGCCGCGACGCGGCGCCGACGGGACGCTGAGCCGATGCAGTTCGGACCGGTCGCGACACGCGACAGCGCAGGGCTCATCGCCGCCCATACCGTGCGCGCCGAGGGCGCGGGCCTGAAGAAGGGGCAGCCGATCCCGGCGGAGGAGGCCCTGCGGCTGGCCGAATCCGGAATCCCCGAGATCCTGGCCGTGCGGCTCGAGCCCGGCGATGTCGGTGAGGACGCGGCGGCGGCCCGCCTCGCCGGCCATCTCGCCGGGGCGGGGTTGCGGGCGGAGGCGCCGTTCACCGGGCGCTGCAACCTCTTCGCCGAGGCCGCGGGGGTGTTCGTGGTCGCGCCGGCCTGCGTCGACGCGGTCAACGCGGTCGACGAGGCGATCACGG
>NZ_BPRD01000479.1 GCF_022179745.1 Methylorubrum podarium | reverse complement strand
GCCGCGCGGCGCGTCGTCCGCCTCGCGGCGAAACCGGCGGGTCGTTGCCGGAACGAAGGGCACGATGGCGGCTGTCGCGCCGCGCTCCCGGTGGGCCGGCGGCGCGGACAGAGCGGGGGAGGACGTCTTGGAGGAGGGCATGAACCTGTCCCGTCGATGTGTGTGGCGGCCGGCTCCCGCCCGTCGCCTCCCGGAAAGGGTCGGCGGGGTCGGGCGGGCGCTCCTCGTGAGCGGGACGGGCCCGCCCCGGCCGGGCGATCTCGGGCAAAGCTCAGCACGACGTGGTTAACGGAGTGTTTCAGCGCACGCGGCATTCGGGCCCCTACGCGGTCCGGCGGGCGGTCTCCGCACCCACCTGTCGCGCGGACGGCACAGTCCTTGCGAAGTTGGCTTTGCCCATGGCGGGCGTTTCCTCCCTCGACTTGGGCCCCGCGCGACTCCGCAGCGGGGCCTCTTCTTTTCGGAGCCGCTTTTCCGGGGCTTTCGGGAGCCCGGACGGCGCGTGCCGGTGCGGCCGCAGCGGCGCCGTGCTGCGCTTGCTAACGAGGGGCGATGCCCGATATGCGGTGCCAACTCATTTTGGATCGAGCGAAGGACAAGGCAGGATGCGTCCGGACTTCTCACGATTTGGCAGCCCGGTGCGCGGCGCGTCCGCGGCTCTGAGGCTGGCCCCTCTCGCGCTCCTGGCCCTGGTCGCGGCAAGCCCGGCCCAGGCCCAGCGCGAGGATCAGGGGCTGCAGCTCGGCTGCGCCAACGACTATTTCCGGCTCTGCGCGGGCGTCGATCCGAACAGCCCGGATGCCGATGCCTGCATGACCCGCAACCGGTCTCGCCTCTCGCCCGAGTGCAAGTCCGCGATCAGCGACTACGACCGGCGCACCGGGGGTGCCTCGCAGCCCCGCGGCCAGCGTTAAGGCAGAAGACGATCTGAGGATCCTTGCAGAGGATCCTTGATCGGAACGAAGCGGGCTCGCCGTGAGCCCGCTGTTCCGGCGGAACGCGCAGCAATCCGGGGACGAGCATGGCGTTGACCGTCGCGGTCCAGATGGACCCGATCCAGTCGATCCGCATCGCGGGCGACACCACCTTCGGCCTGATGCTGGAGGCGCAGGCACGGGGCCACACCCTCTACACCTACACGCCCGACCGCCTCTCGATGCAGGGCCGGCTGGTGACGGCCTACGCCCAGCCGGTGAACGTGCAGGATGTCGAGGGCGCACATGCGCGCCTCGGGAGCCCGGAGCGCATCGACCTCGCGCAGGTCGACGTGGTGTTGATGCGCCAGGATCCGCCCTTCGACATGGCCTATGTCACGGCCACCCACATGCTGGAAAAGGTCGCCGCGCGCACCCTGGTGGTGAACGACCCGGCCGAGGTGCGGAACGCGCCGGAAAAGCTGTTCGTCCTCGACTTCCCCGAACTCATGCCGCCGACCCTGATCTCCCGCGACCGCGCCGAGATCGAGGCGTTCCGCAAGGAGCACGGCACCGTCGCCATGAAGCCGCTGCACGGGCATGGCGGCGCGGCGGTGTTCCGGGTCTCGGAGGAGGACCCGAATTTCGGTTCGATGTTCGACCTTTTCTCCGCCACCTTCCGCGAGCAATGGGTGGTGCAGCGCTTCCTGGAGAAGATCACCGAGGGCGACAAGCGCATCATCCTCGTGGACGGCGAGGCGATGGGCGCGATCAACCGCGTGCCGGCCAAGGGCGACATTCGCTCCAACATGGTCCGCGGCGGTGCGGCCGGCGCCTCCGAACTGACCGAGCGGGAGCGCGAGATCTGCGCCACCATCGGCCCGGAACTGAGACGCCGCGGCCTGATCCTCGTCGGCATCGACGTGATCGACGGGCATCTCACCGAGATCAACGTCACCTCGCCCACCGGCATCCGGACGATCAAGCGGCTCGGCGGCCCGGATCTCGCGGTCTCGGTCTGGGACGCGATCGAGGCGCGGCTCGCGGCCCGCGGCGTCGGCGGATCGTGATGCTCGCCTGAAGGGCCGCCGCGTCTCCGACGCGCTGTCCCCACACGGCGACGTCCTATCGAAAGACCGGCAACCCGACGCCGATCAGGGCGAGACCGAGGATCAGCAGGGCGCCGGCCATGGATTCGGCGAAGGCCGAGCGCGCGCCGAAGCGGTGCGCCTGGGCCGCCAGTCCGACACCGGTGACGAGGCAGACGGCACTGGCAACCATCAGCACGGCCGCTCCCGGAAGGGACGCCCGGCCACGCAGGATATGACGGCATCGGGCCGCCTCGGCGATTGCGGATGTCGGGTGAGCGGCTTGGACATGGGTTTCGGCATCGGATCTGACCCCGGCCCGGCCGCGCGAGCGGAGGGCGGGACGACATGAGGGATCGCGGACGCGCCGCAGGGCACACGCCACGGTGTGTTTTGTGAGCGAAAGACGTTCCCGGCTCGCGTCCGACAGCCGTTCCCTGTCATCGCCGATCCGAGTTCGCGACCTTTAACGCGTTCGCTCGGAATTCGTTCGGAATTTACGGTTGAATCTGAAAATCTTGCACAGTTCTTTTCTGACGTTCACATTGAATCCTGCGGACACGGCACCGGAACTCAATCTCGCGGACCGATCGAACGGCCCGTCCGCGCCTGGAAGATTATATTCACCCGCAGCACGCGACATCATCAAGTATCACAATCCGCAATGTTCGAGGGACAACTTACAATATAACGCAGCATACAGCGGAAACGCGGGCGAGGGATTCCGATCGGCACCTCCGATCCATCCTTAGAGTGGCATACCCCAGGAACGAAAATCCCACCCCCCGGCCGTCGCTGACCCGTCACGCCTCACCGCGCGGGGTCGCATTGAGTTCCGCCCAATCGAGTTCCTCCTCCAGGACGAAGTAGGCGTCATCGCCGATCCGGCCGTTGCGGCGCAGCGTGAAAAGCCGGTCGCGGGCGGCCCGGATCGCGCGGCGGCGGGGCTCGTCGGTCGGCAGCCCTTCGGGGGCGAGACCGTCCTCGTGCGCCTCGGCCTCGGCCAGGGCCGCGTGGAACTCCCGGCGCAGGGCATCCGCCGCCTCCGACCGGTCGCTGCTCAGGGCCTCGACCGCGGCCCCGTAGGCCTCGGCCCGGGCTCGGCCGACCTCACGGCCGACCGGATCGGAATCCTCCAGGCCGAGACGGGCCAGGATCGGGCGCAGGGTCAGGCCCTGGACCACCAGCGTGCCGATCACCACGCAGAAGGCGGTGAGCACGATCAGGTCGCGATAGGGGAATCCGGCTCCGCCGGGACCGCCCTCGGGCAGGGCCAGGGCCGTGGCGACGGTGACGAGGCCGCGCATCCCCGACCACGACACGGCGAAGCCCGCGCCGAGACCGAGTTCGCGGTTCTGGCGCAGGTCGTCCGGATGCACGGGTCTGGTGCCGAAGCCGACGCGGCGGATGGCGCTCGCCGGAAGCACCCAGGCGATGCGCACGAGGATGACGGTGACGACCACCGCCCCCGCGACGGAGATGTAGGCGATTTCCTGCTCGGGCGTCATCCGCGCGAGGATCGGCCCGATCTGCTCGCCGATCAGCACGAAGGCGAGAACGTTGAGCACGAAGATCGCCGTGTCCCAGACCGCGTTCGAGATCACCCGCAGGCGCGGCGAGGTCTGGCCGGGGGCATGGCGGGCCACGGTGATCGCGAAGCTCACCACGGTCAGGACGCCGGACAGTTCCAGCGCCTCGGCGGCGATCCAGAGGCCGAAGGCGGCCGAGAACTGCAGCACGATGACGCTCATCGGCTCCTCGACGCGGCGCAGGATCCGCAGGTAGACGAGCGCGGCGAGCGGCCCCGCCACGAGGCTGCCGACGACGCCGATCGCGAAGGCCGGCGCCACCTCAACGAGGGAGAAATGGCCGGTGACCGCTGCGGCGACGCCGAGCCGGTAGATCATCAGGGAAGCGGCGTCGTTCAGGAGGCTCTCGCCCCGCAGGATCGTGGCGAGGCGGTGCGGCAGCGAGACGTGGCCGAGCACCGAGAGCGCCGCCACCGCGTCGGGCGGAGCCACCACCGCGCCGAGCACGATGGCGGCGGCGAGCGGCATCTCCGGGACGAGCCACATCGCGACCGCCGCGACCGCCGCCGTCGTCGCCGCGACCGCCCCCACGGCGAGCCCGGCGATGGGGCGGGCATTGCGCACGAGGTCGCGCAGCGAGGTGCTGTAGCCCGCATCCATCAGCACCGGCGCGAGGAACAGGGCGAGCGCCAGTTCGGGGTCGAGGCTGAGACTCGGCACGCCGGGGATGAAGGCGAGGCCCACGCCGCCGAGCGCCAGGAAGGCGGGATAGGGTGCGCGAAGGCGCCGAGCCAGGCCGGCGAGCAGTACCGCGCCGACCAGGACGCCGACGATCCAGTGAAACACGAACATGAAGGAAAACGGGCCCGACGCCCACCCGTGCCGATGTGACGGTGGCGACGAAACGTCGGGCGGCCGAAAATCTTTCCGAATTTTTCCCGGCCGGAGCATCGTCCCGAAAGGTGGTTGCCGGCTCTCGGAGAAAGACGATGCAACATCAGGGGTTTAGCGCATTATCTCGGATCCGGTATCCAGGGTGATGCGCTCGCCGGGTTCAGGCCGGCTGCGCGGCGATCAGATCGCGCAGGGTCGTGATGGTGGAGGAATCCGCGACGCCGTCGATGCGGGCCGGCCGGAAATGGCGCTGGAAGGCGGTCACGACCGCGCGCATCGCCGTGTCGAACCCGCCGGTGACCGGCTGCTCATAGCCGTAGAGGGCGAGCATCGCCTGCAGCGCCTCGACCGGCTGGCCCGTATCCCCCATGGCGAGGAAGCGCCCGTCGCGCACGGGCGCGGGCGGCACCCAGTGCCCGACCCCCTCCCGCGCCAGCCGCTCCCAGGGGAAGGTCTCGCCCGGATCCTCCTTGCGGGCGGGCGCCACGTCCGAGTGGGCGAGGACGCGGGGAGCGGGGATCGCGCGCCGGACGACGATGTCGCGGGCGAGCCGGGCCACCGCCGCGATCTGCGCCTCCGGATAGGGCGGCAGGCCGCCGGCATGGCCGGGATGGGCGATCTCGATGCCGATGGAGCGGGAATTGATGTCGCGCACCCCCGCCCAGGCTCCGGCCCCCGCGTGCCAGGCCCGTTCGGCCTCCGGCACCATCTGCACGACGCGCCCGTCCTCGAACACGAAGTAATGGGCCGAGACTTCCGCCGCCGGGTCGCGGAGCCGCTCCAGCGCGCCCTCCGCCGTTGGCATCCCGGTGTAGTGCAGGATCAGCATGTCGAGGGCGTCGCCGGCCCGCGCCCCGCGGTTGGGCGAGGCGACGACCGCCTGCACGAGCGGGCTGTCGGGGGCGAAGCTCACGTCAGCCCCCGCTCGGCCGCGATCCGGTCCCAGGCGGCGTTGATGGCGGCGAGCCGGTGGGTGGCGATCGCCACCGCCTCCGGCGGCAGGCCGCGGGCCAGCGCCCGGTCGGGGTGGTTCTCGGCCACCAGCCGCCGATACTGCGCCTTGAGGGCGGCGGCGTCGGCCGACGGTTCGAGGCCGAGCACGAGGTAGGGGTCGTCGGCGAGGCGGACGTGCCGGGCGGCGATCCGGCGGAAGGCGGTCTCGTCGAGGCCGAAGATGCCGGCCACCGCGCGCAGGTAGCTCTCCTCGCCCTCGTGGATCGCCCCGTCGGCGGTGGCGATGTGGAACAGGCCGTCGAGCACGTCCTCGAGCAGGGCCGGCTCCTCGCCGAAGGTCGAGGCGAGCTGGCCGGCATAGGCCTCGAAGCCGTCGGTCGTCGCCTTAGCGAGGTCGAACAGGCGCTGGACGCCCGCATGCGCCTCGGGCTCGACCTGCACCACCCGCTCGAACGCCTGGACCTCGGATTGGGTGACGACGCCGTCGGACTTCGCCATCTTCGCCGCGAGCGCCACGAGGCCCGTCGTGAACACCACGTCCCGGGGCGTCGGCCCGAAGGGCGCGCCCTCGCGATCGACGAGGAAGTGGCCGGCGACGCTCCCCACCAGCGCCCCGATCGGCCCGCCGACCAGCACGCCGATCCCGGCCCCGCCGATCTTGCCCCACAGGCCGGTGCTCATCGGGAGCCGTCCGCCGGGAGACAGCACAGACATGAGGTTTCCAAGACGGCCAAGGACGGTTCCGAGATCATTCGGCGGGAGCGCTCGTGACGGTTTAACGCCGCAAACCGGACCGCAGCGCAAGCCCGGTGCTTCAACCGACCGCAAAGGAAAAGGGCCGGAGCGATCGCCCCGGCCCTTCCCGCGAGAACCGGCTCGCGATCAGCGGCAGTAAACGTTGCCGTACTCGTCACGGAAGGTGCCGTAGGGGCAGCGCGGCGCCGTGGCGGCACCGGCGATGGCGCCGCCCGCGCCGCCGATCGCGGCACCGGCCAGCGCACCGCCCGCGCGGCCCGTGGCGAGGCCGCCGACCGCGGCGCCGAGGCCCGCACCGAGGGCCGCACCGCCCAGCGCACGATCCTGAGGCGTGTTGCAGGCACCGAGCGAGAGCGCGAGGCTGCCCGCGAGGGCGGCGGCGATGAGTCTCTTCATGGTGGTCCGAACTCCCTTGTGCATCGGCGATCGGGCCTTTTGCCGGCGCGGGGCACCGTTTGGCCTTGGTTTGTCACCGGCTGTCATCGACGGCACATGAAACGGCCAAGATTGGGGCAGGTTGCATCGGAGCATGACTTTTCGCCCGCTGCCTGCCATCTGAGGACACGCCTGTTGCAAAATCGCCCGCCTCCGGCCTGTCGCCGACGGGCTCATGACCGAGGACCACCATGCCCAAAGCCAGCCTGATCGTCCGCAAGGCCGCCGTCCGGCCCGATCTCGTCGTCGACACGGTGACCCTCGACCACGCCGCCCGGGGCCAGGCGCACGCGCACCTCACCACGGCGGGCGGGCTCGCCATCGATCTCGCCCTGGACCGCGCCGCGGGCCTCGAGGACGGCGACGCGCTGAAGCTCGAGGACGGGCGCCTCGTCGGCGTGCGCGCCGCCGAGGAAGCGCTGCTGGAAGTCCGCGCCGGCAACCCGGCCCGTCTGCTGCGCCTCGCCTGGCAGCTCGGCGGCGAGCACGTTCCCGCCGAGGTCGGCGCGGACGTGCTCTACGTGCCGGTCCACGCCGCCGAACTGGTCCGCGGTGCGGGCTGCACGGCCGCTCCGGTGAACCGCCCGTTCAAGCCGGAGAAGGCCGCCCACGACCACAGCCAGTGCGGCCACGACCACCACGGCCACGACGCCCACGCGCATCAGGACCATGGGCATGGGCACGGCCATGATCACGGGCACGACCACGGGCACGACCACAAGCACGACCACGGTCACGGCGGCTGCGGGCACGATCACAGCCACGACCATGGACACAGCCATGGCCACGGGCATCACCACGACCATTGAGGGCCATCGAGGGGCCCGCGAACCGAAGAGCGGCGCGGGTCCCGAGCCCCGCCGTGCCGATGCGGAACACGCGGCGGCGCGGGATCGTTGGTCCGGGGATCCCATTCGGAGGCGGCCCTTGACGGCGATCAGCGTCTTCCAGAACGACGACGGCTTCTGGGCCGTCACCGCGCAAGGTCTCGTCGTCACCGGCCTGACCCGAGAAGGCGCCGAGGCCTTCGCGGAGGCTTTTCTCCGTCTTCACGACGAGCAGCCGCCCGCGGCGCCGTAGCCGGTCGAGGTCATCTCAGGTCTCCCCGGCGCCGCGCGGACCGGCGCCTGTCCTCGTCCTTGATTGCTCGCGCCGAGCCAGCGCGCGCCGGTCCTGCGACGACAGCCCCTTCCCTTTCAGGGCCTCGCGAGGCGTGATATCCGGGCGCGCATCGCGGACATCGTCCCAGCCGACGGCTTCCGACTCGCGGATCGATGCGAGGCGGAACCCGGACGCGCCGGCCTCTCCGGCCCGGGCGTGTGCGTTTCCGATCAAGCCGCCTCGCGCAACGGACCCCGCGGATGGTCCGGCGCGGGCCGAACTCGAGACAGAACAGGGCGCAGGTGTCGACGCCGGCTGACAAATTGGACGCTCTCAGCGGGTGGCGCTTCAGCGTCGCGCCGATGATGGACTGGACCGACCGGCAGTGCCGCGCGTTCCACCGGACGCTCTCGCGCCGCGCCCGGCTCTACACCGAGATGGTGACGACCGGCGCCGTGCTGCACGGGGACCGGGAGCGGCTGCTCGGCTTCGATGCCGGCGAGCATCCGGTCGCCGTGCAGCTCGGCGGCTCCAATCCCGGCGACCTCGCGGCGGCGGCGCGGATCGCCGCCGATTTCGGCTATGCCGAGGTCAACCTCAATGTCGGCTGCCCGTCCGACCGGGTGCAGGAGGGGCGCTTCGGCGCCTGCCTGATGCGCGAACCGGACCTCGTCGGTGCCTGTGTGGCGGCGATGAAGGCGGCGGTGTCGGTGCCCGTCACCGTGAAGTGCCGCCTGGGCGTCGATGACCAGGACATCGAGGAGGCCCTCGACGCGGTGGCCGGCGCCGTGGTCGCGGCGGGCGCCGACGGGCTCATCGTGCATGCCCGCAAGGCTTGGCTGAAGGGCCTGTCGCCGCGGGAGAACCGGGACGTGCCGCCCCTCGATTACGGCCGCGTCGGCCGGCTGAAGCAGGCGCATCCGGACCTGCCGATCGCGATCAACGGCGGCATCGCCGGCATCGCCGACGCCAAGGCCCGGCTCGCCGAGGTCGACGGCGTCATGATCGGTCGGGCCGCCTATACCGAGCCGTCGCTGCTGCTCGACGTCGATCCCGAGCTGTTCGGCGAGCCGGCGCCCGTGGCCGACGCCTTCGCGGCGATCGCGGCGCTGGAGCCGATCATCGCCGACGGGCTGCAGCGGGGCCTGCGGCTTCATGCCTATACCCGGCACATGCTCGGCCTGTTCAACGGGCGCCCCGGCGCGCGGGCCTATCGCCGCCATCTCGCCACCGCCGGCATGGCGGCCGAGGCGGGCCTCCTCACCCTGCGCGAGGCGGCGGCC
>NZ_BPRD01000478.1 GCF_022179745.1 Methylorubrum podarium | reverse complement strand
CGACGCCGCCGGCGACGCGGGCGAGAGCCCGGCCACGAGTCCCGCCACGGCTCCGGCCGCGACCCCGGCGGTCGGTGCCTCGCCCTCCGGCACCAGCCTCGACCGCGACGGCACCGCCGGGGCCGAGACGATGACCGGGTCGAGCGCCGCCGACGACCTCGACGGGATGGGCGGCGACGACCGGCTCGACGGGCTCGCCGGCGACGACGACCTCTACGGCGGGGCCGGCGGCGACCGGCTCGACGGCGGCGGCGGCACCGATCATCTCTGGGGCGGGGCCGGGGCCGACCGGTTCGCGTTCAAGGCCGGCAACGGCGCCGACTGGGTCGAGGATTTCGAGGCCGGCGGCTCCGCCCCCGACACGATCGAGGTCAGCCGGTCGATGTTCGGCTCGCTCGACGCCGTGCTGGCGGCGGCGCAGGACGTCGGCACCGACGTCGCGATCCGTTCAGGATCGGACACGCTCTGGCTCGCCGACACCCACAAGGCCGAGCTGGGCGCGGGCCACGTCCTGTTCGTCTGATCCCGCCTCCGGCGGGCGTTGCGGCCGGGGCCGCGGAAGATCCTGCGGCCCCGGCCGGTACTCGACGAGAGGGTGGGCGGCCAGCACCCGCTCGATCCCGGCGCGGAACGCGGCGAGGGTGCCGAGCGGCCGGGCGCAGCCGCCGCAGGCGATCGCCGCCTCGGCGGTCGGGTCGCTCGGCCAAGTGACGGCGGGCGAGCCGCAGGCCGCGCAAGCGAAGGTCCAGGCGCTGAGCAGGATCGCCCCGTCCGCGTCCGGAGCCGCCGCGTCCAGGGTCCTCCGCGCGCCCATCAGGCGCTGTTCCGGTAGTAGTGCGAGAAGTCGCGGTAGAGCGTGCCGCGGTCCGCGGCGCGGCCCTGGTGGCGCTTCAGGTCGACCTTGTTCAGGACGAGCCCGGCGACCGTCAGCCCGAGCCGGCGCATATAGGCGAGGCTCGCCGTCACCGCCGCCTTCTGCGTGCCGTGCCACGCCACGACGTGGACCACGGCGTCGGCGTGCTGGCGCAGGAGCGCGACGTCGCCGAGCAGCAGCACGGGCGGCACCTCGACGAGGATCACGTCGTAGCGCTCGCGCGCCTCGCGCACGAGCATGCCGAAGGTCGGCTCGGCGTAGATGTCGTGCCCGTCCTTCAGGCCGGAGACGCGGCGGATGGTCGAGATCCGGCCCTCCGCCTCCTCGTCGTCGGCCCCCGTCTCGGGGCCGGGCTTGCCGTGGCGGGCATCCTCGATCGCGGCGCGGCGGGGCGAGCCGTCGAGGATCAGCACCCGGCGCCCCATGGCGGCGAGCGAGCGCGCCACCGAGCGGGCGACGACCGACTTGCCCTCGCCCGGCATCGCCGAGGTGACGAGGACGACCTTGAGCGGCTCGCGCACCGCGACGAGTTCGGCCACCGCCGCCCGCACAGCCTCGCGGAAGACGAGATCCTGCTCCAGGCGCTCGCCCGAATGCTCCCCCGCCGGCCGGTTCGGCAGCAGCGCGAGGCAGGGCAGGCCGGTCTCGGCCTCCATCTCGCCCTGGCTGCGGTAGCCCCGG
>NZ_BPRD01000477.1 GCF_022179745.1 Methylorubrum podarium | reverse complement strand
CGGCGGCGGCGCGGGTCGGCGCCTGCTTCTGCAGGCCGAGCACGCTCTCGGTCATGATGTTGAAGATCGGCAGGATGCGCTCGAAGTTGCGCGGCTGCTCGGTGTACTCGCCGCCCTTCCAGCCGGGATCGGTGCGGATGCCCTCGATCAGGAGGCGCCGCCACAGGGCGTTGCGCCCGCTCACCGGGATCGGCTGGCTCGCCACCGCCATCAGCAGGTCCATCGCGCCGGGATAGCGCTCGCCCCACATCCAGGCCTGCATGCCGCCCATGGAGGTGCCGAGCACGAGGCGCAGGTGCTTGACCCCGAGCGCCTCGGTGACGACCCGGTACTGTCCTTCCACCACGTCGCCGTAGCCGTAGCGGGGGAAGCGCGCCTTGAGGCCGTCGGAGGGTTTCGCGGAGCCGCCGCGCCCGAGCCCGTCGGGCAGGATCACGTACCAGCGCTTCGCATCGAGCGGCGCTCCCTCGCCGAACAGCTCCGGCCCGAGCGTCGGGATCAGGAAGCTCTTTCCGGTGCCGGTCGTGCCGTGCAGGACGAGCACGGCGTTGTCGATCTCGCCGTCCGCGCCGCGATGGGGCGTGCCGAGGGTGGTGTAGTGCAGCTTGACCTTGTCCAGGCTCTCGCCGCTGGCGAATTTGAAGGTCTCGGCGACGTAATCGCCCTCCTGCTGGTTCGGATATGACGCGGCCGGCGCGGCGATCCCCGGAGACGGCGCGAGGCCGGCGGCGAGCGGGGTCAGCGCCATCGCCGTGACCAGCAGAGCTGCGCGAAGCGAGCGTATCCGAGCACCCATCAAGCGTCCTCCTCGACCCATCCGAACGAGCGTTCCACCGCCCGGCCCCAGCCGGCGAACAGTGCCCGACGCTCCTCTTCCTCGATACGGGGATGCCAGCGTTTGTCCACGGCCCAGTTGTCGCGAAGATCTTCGAGGGTTTTCCAGAATCCTGTGGCGAGACCGGCGGCGTAGGCCGCGCCCAGGGCCGTCGTCTCGGATACTTTCGGGCGCAGGGTCGGGCGGCCGAGGATGTCGGCCTGGAACTGCATCAGGAGGTCGTTGACGGTCATGCCGCCGTCGCAGCGCAGTTCGGCGATCGGACAGCCGGAATCGCGCTCCATCGCCTCCAGCACCTCGCGGGTCTGGTAGGCGGTGGCCTCCAGGCAGGCGCGGGCGATGTGGCCCTTGTTGGCGTAGCGGGTCAGGCCGATGATGAGGCCGCGGGCGTCGTCCCGCCAGTGCGGGGCGTAGAGGCCGGAAAACGCCGGCACCACGTAGACGCCGCCATTGTCCTCGACGCTGCGGGCGAGCCCCTCGATCTCGCCCGAGGCGCCGATCAGGCCGAGATTGTCGCGCAGCCACTGCACCAGGGCGCCGGTGATGGCGATGGAGCCCTCCAGCGCGTAGGCCGGCGGGTGCCCGTCGAGGCGGTAGGCCACGGTGGTGACGAGCCCGGCGGAGGAGGCGACGGGCTCGGGGCCGGTGTTCATCAGCGCGAAGCAGCCGGTGCCGTAGGTGTTCTTGGCCTCGCCCGCGGAAAAGCAGGTCTGCCCGAACAGGGCCGCCTGCTGGTCGCCCAGAATCCCGCCGAGCGGCACGCCGGGAAACGGGTCGCGGATCTCCCCGCACACGCCGCCCGAGGCGACGATGGTCGGCAGCACCGCCCGCGGAATGCGGAACACGCCGAGCATGGTGTCGTCCCAGTCGAGGCTGGCCAGCGACATCAGCTGCGTGCGGCTGGCATTGGTCACGTCGGTGACGTGCAGGCCGCCCTGCGGGCCGCCGGTGAGGTTCCAGACCAGCCAGGAATCGATCGTGCCGAACAGCGCGCTGCCGTCCTCGGCCTTGGCCCGCGCGCCCTCGACATGGTCGAGCAGCCACGCGAGCTTCGAGGCGGAAAAATAACTCGCCAGCGGCAGGCCGGTGGCGGCGCGGAAGCGGTCGCGGCCGCCGTCGCGGGCGAGCGCGGCCACGTGCCGGTCGGTGCGGGTGTCCTGCCAGACCAGGGCGTGGTGCAGCGGCTCGCCGGTGCGGCGGTCCCACAGCAGGGCGGTCTCGCGCTGGTTGGTGATGCCGATGGCGGCCAGCGCCTGCGGCTCCAGCTCGGCCCGGGCCAGCCCCTCGCGCATCACCGCGTGAGTGTTGCGCCAGATCTCCCGCGGGTCGTGCTCGACCCAGCCGGGACGGGGAAAGATCTGCTCGTGCTCGCGCTGGGCCTGCGCCAGGATCGTGCCCCGGCGGTCGAACACGATGAAGCGCGTGCTCGTGGTGCCCTGGTCGATCGCCCCGACCGCGTCCGGCATGGCGTCCCTCCCGGCGTTCCTCGCATCCGGGATTTTTTCGGTCCCGGCTCGGCCCCGATCCTACACGAGGCGGCGTGCGCCGGAACCGGTCAGCCCGCTTGTCAGCCCCCTTGCGCCCGTTCCAACTGGGCCGGGGTGTCCTTCGCCCCCATCTGCCGGGCCATGTCGGCGGCGCTCATCCCCGTGGCGTCGCGCCTCGCCGGGTCGGCGCCGTGGGCGAGCAGCAGCGCGACGATCTCGGTGCGGTCGAACATCGCCGCCACCATCAGCGCCGTGCGGGTGCCGTCGCCGGCCCCGTCGACCTGGGCCCCGTCGACCTCGGCCCCGTCGACCTGGG
>NZ_BPRD01000476.1 GCF_022179745.1 Methylorubrum podarium | reverse complement strand
ATCTCGCCGCCGAGCGGGTGTTCGAGACGGCGACCGGCCGGGCGGGCTTCTCCAGCGGGCCGCTGCCGGTGGCGACTGAGCACCAGCGCGCGAGCCGGCAGGGCGACACCTTCGTGCTGCAGACCTTCCGCAGCCACGACCAGTACAACACCACGATCTACGGCCTCGACGACCGCTACCGCGGCGTCTACGGCGAGCGCCGCGTCGTGTTCGCCAACCCGGACGACCTCGCCGAGCTGAAGGCGCGGGCGGGCGAGCGGGTCGATCTCGTCTGCGTCCACGCGGAAGACGGCGTCGAGCGGGTGGCGGAGGATTTCCGCCTCGTGCCCTTCGACATGCCGCGCGGTTCGCTCGCCGGCTACTATCCCGAGCTCAACGTGCTGGTGCCGCTCTCGGCCTTCGGCGAGTTCTCGGACACGCCGACCTCGAAATCGGTGCTGGTCCAAGTGCGCGCCCGCGCCGCGACCGCGACGGGCCAAGCGGCGTGAGCGAGCCCGCCGCCGACGCCGAGACCTTTCTCGCCGCGACCGACACGATCGCGGCCCTGCGCCCCGAATTGAGCCTGCTGGAGGCGGGCATCCTCGCCGGCCTGCATCTCGGGCTGGCCGCGGACAGCCGCAGCTTCGCCCGCATCTTCGGCGTCGAGCACGCCCTGGTGCTGCGGGCGGTGGAGGGTCTCGCCGGCGCGTCGCTCCTGACCGTGACCGCCCGCGACGGCCGCACCCAGCGCACCCGCTACGCGGCGAGCCCGGCGGGGGCCGCGGTGCTCACCGCGCTCGCGGCTTGAACCCCGGCCCTGACGGCGGGTCTCAGGCGGTGCTGATCGCGCCGAACCGCTCGCCGAGCGGCAGCTCGATGGCGCAGCGCAGCCGCGTCTCGCCGAGCTCGTAGCGGGTCTTGGCGTTGAGCGCGTAGGGCATCGCCTGCTCGATCAGCTCGCGTCCGTAGCCGCGCCGCGTCGGACCGCGCCCCTCGCGCGGCCGGCTGATGCCCTCCTCGATCCACTCGATCAGCAGGGTCCCGCCGCCCCGATCGTCTCCATCGGCCTGCCACGTCACCGAGAGGCGGCCGTGCTCACTGGTCAGAGCCCCGTACTTGCGGGCGTTGGTGGCCAGTTCGTGCACGGCGAGCGCGAGGGTCTGCACCGATGCCTTGCGCAGGCGCACCGGCGGGCCGGCGATATGGATCCGGTCGGCGTAGTCGCCGCCTCCCAGCGCCTCCAGCTCGGTCCGGATCAGGGTGCGCAGGGTGATCGGCTCCTGATCCGAGCGCGACAGCAGGCCCTGGACACGCGACAGGGCGGCGAGCCGGTCGTTGAACTGCTCGCGGAAGCGCTCGGTCGGGCCGGTCTGCACCATGGTCTGGTG
This sequence comes from Methylorubrum podarium, assembly GCF_022179745.1. Lineage (GTDB taxonomy): Bacteria > Pseudomonadota > Alphaproteobacteria > Rhizobiales > Beijerinckiaceae > Methylobacterium > Methylobacterium podarium. The sequence goes on along the minus strand of NZ_BPRD01000476.1, from coordinate 4,415 downwards.
GGCGATGGAGCGCACGACGCCGAGCAGGTTGCGGGTGCGGTGCTGCAGTTCGGCGACGAGAACGGCCTGGCGCTCCTGCAGATCGTGCAGGTCGTGGATGTCCATGGCGGCGCCGATCCACTGGGTCACCTGCCCCTCGGCATCGACGATCGGCGCCTGCCGCACCAGGAACCAGCGGTACTGCCCGTCGTGCCGACGGATGCGCTGCTGCACCTCGATCAGCCGCTGCTGCTCGCGCCCGGTGCGGAACGCCGCGCTGGCCGCCTCCCGGTCGTCCGGGTGGATCGCTTCGAGCCAGCTGCCGTCCTGCGACTGCTGCGGGGTCTGGCCGGTATAGGTGAGCCAAGCCTCGTTGAGGGAGTTGTGCCGCCCGTCCTCGTCCGTGCGCCACAGCAGGACGGGGATGAGGCGGGCCAGGGCGCGGAAGCGCTCCTCGCTCTCGCGCAGGGCCGCCTGCGCGATCTCGTCGCGAAGCCGGAGCACCTCCTCCTGGGCCGCCTTCCAGGCCGAGATCTCCTTGGTGGTGGTGGCGACCCCGTCGCCGAGCTTGACGGCGCACTGGAAGAACCAGCCGTCGAACTGCTCGTGGACGTAGTGGTGCTCCGCGGTCGAGGGCTGGCCGGTCTCCGTCACGCGCTTGAAGGTCTCGAAGATGCCTTCCTGAATCACGCCGGGATTGCGTTCGAGCAGGCTCTCCCCGCGCACCCGACCGTACAGGCTCTCCGAAGTGTGGTTGTTCAGGATCCACTCGAAATCGACGATCTCGCCGGACGGGTCGCGCACGGCCTTGAAGACCTGGATCATGTCCATGGAGCTGTCCATGGTCGCCTTGAGCAGGTCGCGGCTCGCCTGAAGCTCCGCCGTCCGCTCCTGGACCTGCTGTTCCAGCTCGGCCCGGAAGCGGGCCTCGCTCTCGCGAAGCGCGCGGTCCGCCAGCACCCGGGCCGTGGTTTCGAGCAGGACGACCAGGATGCCCGCGATCTCGCCCGCCTCGTCCCGGAGCGGGCTGTAGGTCAGCGTGAACCACGCGTCCTCGACGCGGCCCGACCGCGATAGGGGATAGAGCGCGTCCTCGAAGGTGAAGGTCTCACCACCCCAGACCCGATCGTAGATCGGCGCGTTGATGTGCCAGACCTCGGGCCAGCACTCGCGTGTCGGCTGCCCCAGCCCGGCCGGATGCTTCAACCCCATCAGGTCGCGGAAGCCGTCGTTGTAGACCTGAATCAGGTCTCGCCCCCACAGCGCGATCATGGGGAAGCCGCAGCCGAGGAGCAGGCTGATCGTGGCCCTCAGGCTGGGCGACCACGTGTCCGCGGCGCCGAGGGCCGTCGCCGACCAGTCATGGGTCCGGATCCGCTCGGCCATCTCGCCGAAATCCGATCGGGCAGGTGGAATGCCGTCCTCCATCCCGCACCTTTGCTCGGCCTTCCGCACCGTATTCCGCAGACGGAACGGGCGGCACGGCCCGCAGTCCCACCGAGATCGTTACGGCAAATCGTCAGGCTGGCAATAGATGGAATCAATGCGTGCGATCTTCTCCCTGCAACAATTTTGCGTCGTGCCCGAAGATACGACCACTCTGCGCTGCACTTACAAAATACGACGCATGATTTCTGTAAGCCCCTGGCTGTCAGACGCGGCTTCCAGGCTCCGGAACGTCGGCGATGGGTGGACGGCGCGCCCGGTCCGTGGTCCGAGCGCCCCCGCGGCGTTCAGAACCGCGCCGTGAGGAAGAGCCGCAGGTTGCGGCCCGGCAGGATCACCTCGTCCTTGCGGAAGGACGCGGCGTTGCGGATCACGTCGTCGAGCAGGTTCGTGCCGCGCAGGCCGAGCGTCACCTCGCTCAGGCCGTGGACCGCCGGATCGAGGGGACGGCTGTAGGCGATCTCCGCCTTGAGATCGTTGTAGCCCGGTGTCGGCGTCTCCAGCGTCCCCGTCTGCGTCTGGGCGAAGGCGTGCAGCAGGCTCACCTGCGCGAACCAGCCGTCCGCCCGCAGGAAGACACCGCCGCCGACGCGGTGGGGCGGAATGCGCGGCACGTAGCGGCCGTCGTCGAACTGCGCCCGCACGAAGTCGTACTGGGCGCTGATCCCGGCAAAGCCGTCGCCGACCGGCACGAGATCGACCTGGCTGGCGATCTCGGCGCCGGCGAAGGTGGCGCCGGCCTGCGAATAGGTGACCTGACGCAGGTCCCCGCCCCCGAGGCCGCAGCTGTCGAAGGTGTCGCCGCAGGTGAAGCCGGTCAGGCGCTTGTAGACGAAGCCGGTATAGCGCGTGACGTATCCGGTGGCGTCGAGGCGGAACGGCCCCTCCGCCCGCCGGATCGCCACCTCGACGGTGCGGGCGCGCTCCAGCTTGAGGTTCGGATCGCCGATCTCGAAGGTGGCGGAGGCCGCGTGCGGCCCGCGCGAGAACAGTTCGGGCGAGGTCGGGGCGCGCTCGACGTAGGAGCCGGTCAGGCTCGCGACGAAGCCGTAGGGCAGGTTCTGGAGCGCGCCGAGGCTCGCGCTCTTCGGGGCGAAGCGGCGGATGCGGCGCGATTCCACGGGCTCGTCGCCGGGGCCGTCGGGCAGGAAGTCGGACGGGAACAGCGCCTGGGTGCCGGCGACGCGGTTGCCCTCGATCCGGCCCGCCGCCTGGAACCGCAGGCCGCCGCCGAGTGCCAGTTCCTCGAACAGGTAGGCCGCCTGCACCCGCGTGTCGGTGGGGCGCAAGAGCCCCCCTTCCGCTCCCGAGATGCGAAGCTTGCGTCGGTCGGCCTGGATGCCGAGCTGTCCGCTCAGGGTGCCGAACGCCGTCTCGACCGGCACGTGGTCGACCTCGATCCGCCCCTCCGCCGCGCGGTTCTTGAACACCGCCGCGATGCCCTCGACGCCGTTCGCGTCGGTGCCGAACTCGTTGTGCCGGTAGTTCGAGCCTCCGGCCCAGAACCGGATCGCCGCGATCGGCCCGTCCAGCGGCCTGTACTCGCCCCGGGCCTGGAGCTTGTCCTGCACCGGGTCGAGGCGGGTGCGCTGCACCGCGGAGCTGATCCCGGGGATGCCGTAGACCGAATCGAAGTGGCTGAAGGACAGGCCGACGAAGCCGCGGTCGAACAGGTACGAGGTGCCGAAGGCCCCGCCCTGCGATCGGTTGTAGGAGTTGCGCTGGAGGCCGAGCGGCGTGTCGTAGTCGTCCGCCGCGCTCTTGAAGGCGTCGGCGTGGACGGCGACGTTGCCGCTGCCGGCATCGACGGTCGCGGCGACGTTGCGGCCGTTGTCGACGGCCGAGTACCCGGTCGTCACCCGGCCCGCGACACCGCCGGGCGGAATGCCCGTCGGGATGCGGTTGTTCTCCACCGAGACGACGCCGCCGACCGCCTGGGAGCCGTAGCGCAGGCCGGCGGGCCCGCGGATCACCTCGATCCGGTCGTTGATCAGCGGGTTGATCGGCACGGCGTGGTCCTCGCCGAGATCGGACATGTCCTGCACGCCCGTGCCGTTCTCGAGGATGCGGACGCGGTGGTTGTCGAGGCCGCGGATGATCGGCCGCGAGGCCGAGCCCGGCGCGTAGGTGGTCGCCGACAGGCCCGGCCGATCGAACAGGGCCTCGCCCAGCGAGGTCGGCTGCGAGCGGGCAAGGTCGGCGCCGGAGACCACGGTCACCGTCGAGAAGCGATCGGTCACCACCGGCAGGACGCCGAGCGGGCCGGCCGGGTCCGGCGCCGGTCCCGCCGCCGCGCCCTCGCCCGTGCGCCGCGCCGGCCTGTCCGAGGTCACGCTGATCTCGTCCAGGGCCACCTCCTCGGCCTGGAGCGGCGTGGCGGCGAGCCCGGCAAGACCGATCCCGGCCCATCGGCCCAACCCATAGCGCTTTCTCGACATAGAACCTCACGCTCCGAATTATAGCTGATGCTATAAATTCGAGCGTAGCCGTTGTCGAGTCGGAAAGGGGGCCGGAACGCGAAAGCGCGCCGCCCTCTTTCGAAGGCGGCGCGCCGGACGGATGTTCGGTTCGCGAGGGGGAAGCGGCGGATCAGTAATCCTGGTCAGTAGTCCTGGGCCTCGGCCTCCACCAGGATCTCGCGTTTTCCCGCGTGGTTGGCCGGCCCGACGAGACCTTCGGTCTCCATGCGCTCCATCAGCGACGCGGCGCGGTTGTAGCCGATCTGCAGGCGGCGCTGGATGTAGGAGGTGGAGGCCTTCTTGTCCCGCAGCACCACGGAGACCGCCTGCTCGTAGAGGTCGGCCCCTTCGCCACCGCCGAACTGGCCGGCATCGAAGACCGGACCGTCCTCGGAGGCGGCGGCGGCCGGGATCTCGCCCTCCTCCGCCGTGACCGCCTCCAGATAGGAGGGCCGGCCCTGGCGCTTGAGGTGGGCGACCACGCTCTCGACCTCGGAGTCCGAGCAGAACGGCCCGTGCACCCGCGTCGTG
>NZ_BPRD01000475.1 GCF_022179745.1 Methylorubrum podarium | reverse complement strand
ACTGGCGCAAGCGGCAGCCCGCGCGAAGGCGGTGCTGCCGCTTGCGCCAGTCCCGCCGAGCGGGCACGCCAGTCCTTCAGGCTGATGAAGCCCATCGGACTCAGGCGGCCGCCCGGCGCCAGGCCGGAAACGGATCGGGCAGGTCGCGATAGGCCTCCGGATCGAAGCGCCGGATCTGCGCCGAGCCGACGAGGCAGGCGTCGAGCGCGGCGGTGATCGCGTCTCGATTCATGCCGCGGCCGATGAAGACGAGTTCCTGGCGCCGGTCGCCCCAGACCTCGCTCCAGACCGTGTGGAGGCGCTCGCGAAAGACCGCCTCCTCCGGCCAGCGCTGGCGCGGCACCGCCGCCCACCAGAACCCCATGGCGCCGATATGCGCGACGGCACCGGCCAGCGAGAATTCGCCGACCCATTCGGGCCGGGTCGCGAGCCAGAAATGGCCCTTCGCCCGGATCAGCCCCGGCCAAGTCGTGTTGGCGAAAGCCTGGAACTGCTGCGGGTCGAACGGCCGCCGCGCCCGGTAGACGAAGGAGCCGATGCCGTATTCCTCGGTCTCGGGCACGTGCTCGTGGGCACGGTACAGTTCCTTGAACCAGAGCGGGTGTTCCTGCGCCTTCTCCTCGTCGAACAGGCCGGTATCGAGGATCGCCTCCGACGGGACCTGCCCGTGCGAGGCCTCGACGATGCGCGCATCCGCGTTCAGACCCCGCACCACCGAGCGGACGAGGTCGAGCGTGTCCGGCGAGACGTCGCGGGCCTTGTTGATCACCACCACGTCGGCGAACTCGATCTGCTCCACCAGGAGATCGACCAGGGTGCGGCTGTCCTCGGCGCCCGCTGTCTCGCCGCGCTGGCGCAGGAAGTCGCTCGAGCCGTAATCCTTCAGGAGGTTCACCGCATCGACCACGGTCACCATCGTGTCGAGCCGGGCGACGTCGCTCAGCGCGTGGCCCGCCTCGTCGCGGAAGGAGAAGGTGCTGGCCACGGGGAGCGGCTCGGCAATGCCGGTCCCCTCGATCAGCAGGTAGTCGAAGCGCCGCTCGGCGGCGAGGCGGCGGACCTCGGCGAGCAGGTCGTCGCGCAGGGTGCAGCAGATGCAGCCGTTGGTCATCTCCACCAACCGCTCGTCCGTGCGCGACAGACCCGCGCCGCCCTGGCGGACGAGGTCGGCATCGATGTTCACCTCGCTCATGTCGTTGACGATCACCGCGACGCGTCGCCCGTCGCGGTTGTTGAGGACATGGTTGAGCAGCGTCGTCTTGCCGGCGCCCAGGAAGCCGGAGAGTACGGTGACGGGAAGGCGGGCATCGGTCTGAGGCATGAAACGTCCGACAGCGGCGAAGGGTAGTGTTACTTTATAACGTTTCATTTCCGCGGCGAGGTCAAGCCTGACAGGCGGAAAAGATGGTCGACTCGTAGACCGACTCGGAGGAAAAGGCCGGAATGGCTTCAGGCTGAACCATGGGCCGTCGCGGCGCGTAACCGATGCGAGTCTCCGGCGGTTACATGCGTGCGATCGGTCAGCGCGGAGGAATGGACGGGTGCGACCCTGGCGCGAGGGACCGGGAGACCGGCGCAGCTACCATCACGGCAACCTCAAGGAGGCGCTGATCGAGGCCGCGCGCCGCTTCATCGCCGAGCGCGGCATCGGCGGCTTCACCCTCGTCGATGCGGCCCGGCTGGTCGGCGTCACGCCCGCCGCGCTCTACCGCCATTTCCGCGGCCGGGAGGCTTTGCTGGAGGAGGTCGCGGGCCGCGGCTTCTCCGATCTCGCCGAGCGGCTGGCGCCGACGGGCGCGCACATCGTGGCGGAGACCCGCGTGCGGCACGAGGCCGGCGCCGTCGCGGCCGCCGTCACGAACGCGGTCGCGCAGGGCGCGGAACTGGTCGTGGTGTTCGGCGCCTCGGCCATCGCCGACCGGCGCGACGTGATCCCCGCCGGGCTCGAGGCGGCGGGCGGCCGGGTCGAGCAGTTCGGCATGCCGGTCGATCCCGGCAACCTTCTGCTGCTCGGCGCCCTCGGCTCCGTGCCGGTGATCGGCGCGCCGGGCTGCGCCCGCTCGCCCAAGGAGAACGGCTTCGACTTCGTCCTCCACCGCCTCCTCGCGGGCCTGTCCATGACCCGGGCCGACATCGTGCGCCTCGGCGTCGGCGGCCTCCTCACCGAGATCCCCCTGCGCGGCCAGCCGAGGTCCGGCGGTGACGGCGGTTGAGCCGCGCGTCGGCGCGGTGATCCTCGCCGCCGGCCTCGGCTCCCGGTTCGGGACTGCGCCGAAGATGCTCGCGCCCTATGCCGGCACGCCGATGGTGCGGCGCGCCGCCGAGGCGGCCCTGGCCTCGCGGGCCGGGCCGGTCGTCGCGGTCCTCGGCGCCCATGCGGAGGCCGTGCGGGCCGCCCTCGACGGCCTTGCCCTGACGCTGGTCGAGAACCCCGATCCGGCCGCCGGCCTCTCGGCCTCGCTGCGCCTCGGCCTCGCCGCCCTGCCGCCGGAGACGGCGGCGGCGGTGGTGCTGCTCGGCGACATGCCGCGGATCGGGCCGGCCCATGTCGATGCGCTGATCGCGGCCTATGCGGGCGCCGCGCCGCGTCCCTCCGCCGTGGTGCCGGTGAACCAGGGGCGCCGCGGCAACCCGGTGCTGCTCGACCTCGCCCGCCTCGGTGCCGACCTCGCCGCACTGACCGGCGACCGCGGCGCCGGGCCGATCCTGAAACGGCGCGGCGACGTGCTGGAGGTGCCGGCCGATCCGGCGGTGATCTTCGATGTCGACACGCCGGAGGCGATGGGGAGCTGATAGTCCTCCGGCTTGATCGTTTTCGTGTCTTCCCGTCATCGCGAGGCGAAGCCGAAGCGATCCAGGGCGCGACCTATCCGGACACGTCGCGCCCTGGATCGCTTCGCTGCCGCTCGCGATGACGGGGTCGGGTAAAGTCCGAAGCGAAGAGCCGAAAGCCGTACGAGGCCGAGATCAGGTCTTCCGCGCCGCGCGCTTCGCCTCCGACCGCTGCCGGGCGGAGGCG
>NZ_BPRD01000474.1 GCF_022179745.1 Methylorubrum podarium | reverse complement strand
CCGACGGCGGCGACCTTCCGCCTCTTCGCCGAGCAGACCAAGAGCGACCTGCGGGCGCTCGCCGCCTGCATCCGCGCCTCGCGCCAGACGCTCTCGCGGGCCGAGCTCTCGGCGATCGACACCCCGACGCTGATCTCCGTCGGCACGCTCGACACGGTGGCGGGCTCCGGCCCGGAACTGGCGAAGCTGATGCCGAACGCCCGCGCCCTCGACCTGCCGAACCGCGACCATTCGACCGCCGTGGGCGACCGGCTGCACCGCCAGGGCGTGCTGGAGTTCCTCAAGGAGCGCCCCTAGCTCCGCGGCTCGGCGATCGCGCGGCCGAGCCCATGACCTATTGGCAGTAGATCGTTTGGCCGACTGCCCCCGGGGTCCGGTCCGTCTCTAAGCTGCGGGCCCGCTTCGAGTTTGGGCCATGCCGAGTCAGACGTCACAGCGCGCCGCGGACGGCGTCTTTCGCTCGGTCGTGGCGGATGCCTTCGCCACCGCCCTCGTCTCGCTCGCCATCCTTTTGCTGGTCTTCGGCAGCGCGGCCCTGGCACGGCCGAAACTCACCTACGCCGCGGGCAAGGTCGCCGCCCTGAGCAACCTGTCCACGGACGAGGGCTGCCTGCCGGCCAAGCTGACGGGCCGAGTCGTGAAGCGGGAATTCGGCCGCGACGGACTCTACCTCCAGTCCGTCGTCCTCGAGGAGAAGTCCGGGCAGCGGACTTTCATCAACGTCGAGGACGGCTACCGCACTCTCGACGCCGCCACCAACGGTGCGGTCAAGCAGTCCCTCGAAACGATGCTGGCCGTGGGCCGACCGGTCGCGCTGCGCGTCCTCGGATGCGGGGCGGCGGCGCGGATGCTGACGCTCGACGCCGTGCGTCCGCTCTGAACGGACCCGGCCTCACCCAGCCGCGTCGGAGAGCCAATCCGGAATCCACCGCGCCGGGCGCGGCGCCCGTGAAAGGTCGGATCGCGCCTCCGCGACCGGGGCCGGCGCGCCGCCGATGACCGGGCGGACCTGATACTCGAAGCGGGGCAGGATATGGCCCTGCGCGTCGAGCGCCAGCTGCGCCTCGAACCACAGGCCGAGATCGGGGTCGGCTCGGTGCTGCTCGTCGCGGAGCGCGCGCAGGAGCGGCTCGACGACGGCCGCCTCGGCGACCGGCTGCGGACCGCTGCGATAGACCTGCACCTCGCAGAGCGCGCCGACGATTGTCGCACGCAGGCGCGTCCGATCCCAGGGCGACTTGCCGCGAGGGCGATGGACGGAAAGGGCGCGCCCGATCTCGGCCAGGATCGGATGCCTAGCCCAGTGGGCTTCGCGCTCGTGCATCCAGGAATCCATCCGCGCCGCGAACGCGGTCTGGTCGCAGGCCTCGCCCGCCAGTTCGTTCAGGCGGGCCGCGCCGATCCGGTCTCCGAGCCACGCCGCGAGGGCCGCGTGCGCATCGTCCCCCGCGATCTCTGCCTCGTCGTCCTCGTAGGGAGCGAGGTCGCTCCAGGCCGACTCCGAGAACGCATCGCGGGCGAGCTTGGCCAGGAAGCCTTCGAGGGATCCCGCGAGCACCGCCGCGTCGCCCTCGGAGCGGAGACCGACGACGGGGCTCGCCGCCCTCGGCACGCCGTCGGGGTGCCAGAGGCCGACGAGGGAGCCGTCGGGCAGGTAGAGGAACAGCGAGAATTCCCTGCGCAGGGCGCTGCCGTCGACGATCGGCGCCTCGTCATTGAGCGTTCCCTGCAGCCGGAAGCAGCCGAGGCTGCCCCAGGGCCGGCCATCGAGCCAATCCGCGAAGTCGAGGAGCAGGCGGGGCGGTTCGTGGCCGGGCGGGAAGGCGGCCGCGAGGCTCTCCCGACGGACGATGTAGGGATCCTGCGCCATCCGCCCCTCCCCTTCTGTTCCGTCAGCTCTTCAGCCGGTATCCCGTCCGGAAGATGTAGGTCACGAGCCCGAGGCAGAGGGCCAGGAAGGCGAAGGTCGCGACGATGCTGACGCCGACCGCCACGTCGCCCTTGCCGAAGAAGGCCCAGCGGAATCCGCTCACCAGGTAGACGACCGGATTGAACAGGCTCACCGCCCGCCAGAACGGGGGCAGCATGTCGATGGAGTAGAAGCTGCCGCCGAGGAACGTCAGCGGCGTGACGATGAG
>NZ_BPRD01000473.1 GCF_022179745.1 Methylorubrum podarium | reverse complement strand
GGCGCAGCGCCTCGTCGGGGGTCGGCAGGTCGGCGGCATAGGCGAGCCGCACGATCACCATCTCGGCGGCGGCGAGGGGGCGCGGGGCGGCCTGCACCTCGGGCAGCGCCTTGAGCAGGATCTGCCACGCCCGCGACAGCGCCCGCACGGCCAAGCGCCCGGCGAACTGGGTCCCGCGCACCCGCTCGGCCTCGCTCAAGGTCGGGTCGGCCTCGGCCCCCGGCACCAGCTTGAGCCGGGTGACGAGGTGGGTGAAGCCGGCGAGGTCCGAGAGCACCACCGCGGGGTCGGCGCCGGCATCGTACTGCGACCGGAGCTCGGCGAAGGCGGCGGGCACGTCGCCGCGCATCGCCGCCTCGAACAGGTCGACGATCCGCGAGCGGTCGGCGAGCCCGAGCATGTCGCGCACGCCTGCCGCGGTGACCGCGCCCGCGCCGTGGGCGATCGCCTGATCGAGCAGCGAGAGCGCGTCGCGCACCGAGCCTTCCGCCGCGCGGGTGACGGCGGCGAGCGCCTCGTTCTCGGCTTCCACCCCTTCGGCGGCGCAGATCTTCTTCAGGTGGGCGGCGAGTACGTCGGCCTCGACCCGGCGCAGGTCGAAGCGCTGGCAGCGCGACAGGATCGTCACCGGGACCTTGCGGATCTCGGTGGTGGCGAACACGAACTTGGCGTGGGGCGGCGGTTCCTCCAGCGTCTTCAGGAAGGCGTTGAACGCCTTCTCCGAGAGCATGTGGACCTCGTCGACGATGTAGACCTTGTAGCGGGCCGAGACCGGCGCGTAGCGGATGCCGTCGATGATGCCGCGCACGTCGTCGATGCCGGTATGCGAGGCGGCGTCCATCTCCAGCACGTCCATGTGCCGGGATTCCATGATCGCCTGGCAGTGCAGCCCGAGTTCCGGCATCGACACGGTGGGGCCGGTATCCGGCTGGCCGGTGCGGAGATAGTTGAGGCCGCGGGCGAGGATGCGGGCGGTGGTGGTCTTGCCGACGCCGCGCACGCCCGTCAGCATCCAGGCCTGCGGGATGCGGTTGGCCGAGAACGCGTTGCCCAGCGTGCGCACCATGGCGCCCTGGCCGATCAGGTCGTCGAAGGTCTGGGGGCGGTATTTTCGCGCCAGCACCCGATAGGGGGTCGCGGCCGGGACAGGCGCGGCGGCGGGCATGCCGGGCAGGCCCGGCTCGTCGGTGAGCGTGCCGTGCGTCTCGTCCATGCCGCCGTTCGGAAATTTTCAGGGGAGGCCGGCCCGTCCGGCGCGAGCGGACGGCGAGGGTGGGAGGCTGGACAAAGACCCGCTCGGTCTCGTTAGGGCTGCTTCCTTCCGGACCTGACCCGGTTGGCGAGTGAAACGTCCCTCGCCAACCTCCCGCGCCGTATATGACGGTCCGCGCCGCGGGATGCAAGCGGGATGCAGGCGGGTTGCCTCGCCCGATCCGCGCGGCCATGCTTCCGGCACGAGGGGGAGGGACCATGCCCGAGGGGACTTTGCGGACGACCACGATCCCGGCGCGCCTGGCCGCCCTGGCGCTGCTCGCGGGCCTGTCCGTCCCCGCTCTCGCGCAGGAGCCGGCCAAGGAACCGGCAAAGGAGCCGGCACAGGAGGGGGCGCCCAAGGACTGGCAGGGGCGCTACCGCTACGCGCACGCCGCCGGGCGGACGGCGGGCGGGACGGGCATCGTCGTGACCTACGAACTGGCGCTGTTGCCGCCGGATGTCCGCGACGGCTGCCTCCTCACCCTGCGCGGCTTCCAGACCGACGAAACGCTCCGCTGCCGGACCCGCCGTGAGGGGCAGGATCTCTCGGTCGCGTTCCACCGCTACGGCGATGGCGGGACGGTCAACAAGTACGGGGTGGCGGTCTACAAGCCGGACGAGCCCCTGTTCACCCTCGCGAAGGGGGCGGGCGGCCGGCTGGTCACGCGCTGGCAGGGCCTCAAGCCGGACGGCGAGGGCGTCGCCGGGAGCGGCGCCTTCTTCGCGAGGGCGAAATAGCCCCGGGGGAGGCGGCTCCCCGGGGTCGAAGCCTCACTCGGCCTTGCGCTTCGTGATCTCCATCGTCTTCGGATCGAGCTTGAGGTCGAACTGCTTGCCGTTGGCGTCGATGGCGTCGTCCACCTCGATCATGCCGTCGTCGAGTTCGATCTCCTTCCACTTGGTGAAGCCCTCCTTCTTCAGGATGTCCTCGACCTTGGTCTGCTGATCGGGCGGCAGCTTCTCGTCGGCCAGCACCGGACCGCTGAGGAGGGCGAGGCCGAGGACGGCGGCGGCGAGCGGGCGGACGAACATGGACGACTCCTTCGGCAAATCGATACCCGGCGAACGATCCATGCCACGGGTTGTTCCGGCCGCCGCATGCGTATGGCCCCGCTCGTGATTGCCAGCGCGCGAAGTGCCGCCTAGGCTGCAACCTCCGCGTTCGGAGCCTATCGAGACCATGGTCACGCGCGTCGCCACCGTCGCCTTCGAGGGGGTCGAGGCGCGCGCCGTCGACGTGCAGGTGCAGATCGCCCCCGGCGCGGTCGCCTTCACCATCGTCGGCCTGCCCGACAAGGCGGTGGCGGAATCGCGCGAGCGGGTGCGCTCGGCGCTGATCGCCTCGGGGCTGGCGCTGCCGGCCAAGCGCATCACCTGCAACCTCGCCCCGGCCGACCTGCCGAAGGAGGGCTCGCATTACGACCTGCCGATCGCGCTCGCGGTGATGGGCGCCATCGGCGCGCTGCCGGCGGACGCGCTCGGCGGCTACTGCGTGCTGGGCGAGCTGGCGCTCGACGGCTCGATCACCGCCGTGGCCGGCGTGCTGCCGGCGGCGATGGCGGCGAACGGACGGGGGCTCGGCCTGATCTGTCCCGCCGCGACCGGCCCGGAGGCGGCCTGGGCCGCGGGCGACATGGACGTGCTCGCACCGCGCTCGCTGATCCAGCTCGCCAACCACTTCAAGGGCAGCCAGGTGATGGCCCGGCCGCAGCCGGCGGTGGCCGCGCCCGCCGGGCCGATGCCGGATCTGCGCGACATCAAGGGCCAGGAGGGCGCCAAGCGCGCCCTCGAGATCGCCGCGGCCGGCGGCCACAACCTGCTGATGAACGGCCCGCCCGGCGCCGGCAAGTCGATGCTCGCCGCGCGTCTCCCCTCGATCCTGCCGCCGCTGGGGCCGCGCGAGCTGCTCGAAGTCTCGATGATCCAGTCGGTGGCGGGCGAGCTGAAGGGCGGCGCCCTCTCGAACCGCCGGCCGTTCCGCCAGCCGCACCACTCCGCCTCCATGGCCGCGCTCGTCGGCGGCGGGCTCAATGCCCGGCCCGGCGAGGCCTCGCTCGCCCATGGCGGCGTGCTGTTCCTCGACGAGTTGCCCGAATTCACGCCGCAGGTGCTCGATTCCCTGCGCCAGCCGATGGAGACGGGCGAGATCATGATCGCGCGGGCCAACCACCGGGTGACCTACCCGGCCCGCTTCCAGCTCGTCGCGGCGATGAACCCGTGCCGCTGCGGCATGGCGCTGGAGCCGGGCTATGCCTGCCGCCGGGGGCCGAACGAGCGCTGCGTGGCGCAGTACGGCGCCCGCATCTCCGGGCCGCTGCTCGACCGGATCGACCTGCGGATCGAGGTCGCGGCGGTCACCGCCGCCGACCTGATCCTGCCGCCGCCCGCGGAAGGCTCGGCCGAGGCCGCCGCGCGGGTCGCCGCCGCCCGCGGGCTCCAGAGCGCGCGTTACGCCGCCCTCGGCCTGCCGGCCGCGACCACCAACGCCACCTGCCCAGCGACCGTGATCGAGACCGCCGCCGCGCCCGATGCCGAGGGGGCGGCGCTGATCCGCCACGCGGCGGAGACCATGCGGCTCTCCGCCCGCGGATTCCACCGGACGCTGCGGGTCGCCCGGACGCTCGCCGACCTCGACGGCGAGGCGCAGGTGCGGCGGCTGCACCTGGCCGAGGCCCTGTCCTACCGGGCGCGGGGCGAGCGGCCGGCGGCCGCGGCCTGACGCCCTCGGCCCCTCTCCGGGGCCGGTCCGGCCATTGCCACGCCCTTTCGCCGGGCACATAGTCGGGCCCAACACGACAGGGGCGGCCGGCTCGCCGGAACAGACCCCGTGCGAGGGAGGGAGCGGGTGGCGCACGGCACGCAGATGCGCGGGCATCTGTGCGGAATCCAGACGGCCTGGACGGATGCGGGCGACGCCCCGGGCGCGGTCGCGGCCGTGGCGGAGGCTCTCGACCGGGCGGCGGTCGGCTACCTGATCGTGTTCTTCTCGCCGGCCTACGACGCGAATGCCCTCACCGCGGCGCTCGCCGCGCAGTTTCCCGGCGTCGGGCTCACCGGCTGCTCCACCTCCGGCGGGATCAGCCCGGCCGGCTCGATCGATCGCGGCCTCGTCGCCATCGCCTTCCCCCGCCAGGGCTTCCGCATCGCCGCGGGCCTGCTCACCGACATCGCCCGGCTCGACGTGGAGGGGGCCGCCGCGACCGTGCGGGGCCTGCGCCGCGCCCTCGACGGGGGCCGGCCCGACGGCGGCAGTGGCCACCGCTTCGCCCTCTCCCTGATCGACTCGCTCGCCAACGCCGAGGAGACGGTGGTCTCGGCGGTGGCCTGGGCTCTCGACGGCATCCCGCTGATCGGCGGCTCGGCCGGCGACGACCTCGCCTTCCGCAGCACGGTGCTGATCCACCAGGGCCGGGTCTGCCGCGAGGCGGCGGTGATCCTGCTGGTCGAGACCGATTTCCCGATCCGCATCTTCAAGAGCGACAATTTCGAGCCGACGAACCGCAAGTTCGTGGTCACCGCCGCCCGCGAGGAGGAGCGGCGCGTCACCGAGCTGAACGCCGAGCCCGCGGCGCGGGAATATGCCATGGCGGTGGGTCTCGACCCGGAAAACCTTTCGACGATGTCCTTTGCCGCCTACCCACTCGCGGTGAAGATCGGCGGCGAGTATTACTGCCGCTCGATCAGCCGGGTTGAGCCGGACGGTTCGATGACCTTCTTCTGCGCCGTCGGCGAGGGGGTGGTGCTGACGCTGGCCCAGCCCCGCGACATCGTCGAGGCGACGCGGGCCGAGCTGGAAGGGCTCGACGAGGCGCTCGGCGGGCTCGACCTCGTGATCGGCTTCGATTGCGTCTTCCGCCGGCTCGATGCCGAGAGCCGGCAGGTGCGCCACCGCATCGCCGAGCTCTACAAGCGCTACGGCGTGGTCGGCTTCGAGACCTACGGCGAGCAGTACCGCTCGATGCACCTCAACCAGACCTTCACGGGGATCGCCATCGGCCGGGCCGAGGGGCCGGTGGGCCGGGGCGTGAAGACGGTGACGTGAAGACCGCGCCATGAACCGCCCGACCCTCTGGACGGAGCCCCCGACCGAGCCGCAGACCGTCGAATCCCTGACGCATCGCGTGGCCAAGCTCGAGCGCATCAACGCCGCGCTGATGGCCCATGTCGAGCGCACCATGGACCAGCAGGGCGGGGCCTACTCGCTGTTCCAGACCGCGATCATGCTGGAGGGCCGCGTCCGCGCCCGCACGGAGGAACTGACCGCGCTGATGCGCAGCCTGGAGCGCTCGAACGAGGCGATGCAGGCGGCCAAAGAAGAGGCCGAGACCGCCAACCGCTCGAAGACGCGCTTCCTCGCCGCCGCCAGCCACGACCTGCTCCAGCCCCTCAACGCCGCCCGCCTCTCGCTCTCGGCGCTGACCGACCTCGCGCCGGGGCCGGACGCGAAGGCGGTCGCCCGGCAGGTCGAGCGCGGCCTGGAGACGATCGAGGACCTGATCAAGGCGCTCATCGACATCTCGAAGCTCGATGCCGGCATCGTGCGGCCCGTGGTGAAGCCGGTGCGGCTCGCCGACCTCGTCGCCGGGATCGAGGCGAGCTTCCGGCCGTTTGCCGAGCGCAAGGAATTGCGCCTCGTCACCCGCTGCGCCGACCTCGTGGTGGAGACCGACGGAATCCTGCTCCAGCGCATCCTGCAGAACCTCGTCTCCAACGCGATCCGCTACACCGAGCGCGGCGGCGTGCTGATCGCCGCGCGGCGTCGGGACAAGCGCTGCCGGATCGACGTGGTCGATACCGGCTGCGGCATCCCGGAGAACGAGCGGGCGCTGGTCTTCGAGGAATTCTTTCGCGGCGGGCGCGAGGGCGACGACGGCGGCGTCGGCCTCGGGCTCGGCCTGTCGATCGTGCAGCGCATGGCCTCGACGCTCGATCACGCCCTCGCGCTGCAGTCCCGCACCGGCCGCGGCACGCGCCTGAGCCTCACCCTGCCGCTCGCCGCGCAGCGGCCGGACGCGCGGGTGCCGCTCGCGCCGCTGGCGACGGCGCTGACGGGGGCGCGGGTGCTGGCGATCGAGAACGACGCCTCGACGGCGGAGGCGCTGCGGCGGCTCCTGCGCAGCTGGGACGCCGAGGTGCAGGTGTTCCGCGACCTTGCCGGCGTCGTGGCGGCTTTGGGTGCCGGGCTGGCGCGGCCGGACGTGATGGTGATCGACTACCACCTCGACAACGGCGCCTGCGGCCTCGACGTGGTCGATTACCTGCGGCGCAACCGGGGCTGGGTGACGCCGGTGATCCTCACCACCGCCGACCATGGCGCCGACATCGCCGCCCGCGCCCAGTCCACGGGGGCCGAACTCGTCCACAAGCCGATCAAGCCCGCCCAGCTTCGCTCGCTGCTGGCCTACATGCTGGCGTGAGCGCCGGACGGGCCATGCCAAATCCGATCGATCCCTTCGGGATGGCGGATTTGGGACACGCTCAAGCGCCTCGCGGGGCTTCCCGACGCGGTTTCCAGTCGATCACCTCGGGCATTGCCCAACCCCGTCATCGCGAGGCGGAGCCGAAGCGATCCAGCGCGCGACCTCTCAAGAAAAGGCGCGCACTAGATTGCCACGGCTTCGCCTCGCGATG
>NZ_BPRD01000472.1 GCF_022179745.1 Methylorubrum podarium | reverse complement strand
GCGCAGGGCCGCGACGCGTTCCCGATTGAAACGACCGATCGCGGCGGAGGACCGGATGCCCGACTGGCGAGCGCTGTTCGTACCGGAGCACTCCCTCGTGGAGATCGCCCTGCGCGGCACGGTGATGTACCTCGCGCTCTTCCTCATCATGCGCTTCGTCATGCAGCGCCAGGCCGGCGCGGTGAGCCTCGCCGACCTGCTCGTCATCGTGCTCATCGCCGACGTCTCGCAGAACGCCTTCTCCAACGAGTACAAGTCGCTGACGGAGGGCATCCTGCTGGTGCTGACGATCGTCGGGTGGAATTACGGCATCGACCGGCTCGCCTTCCGCTTTCCCGCCTTCGAACGCTTCATCACGCCGAAGCGGCTCCCCCTCGTCGCCGACGGCCGCATCTGCTGGCGGAACATGCGCCGCGAGATGATCACCCACGCGGAACTCATGAGCCAGCTTCGCCTGCAGGGAATCGACGACCCGGCCCTCGTCCGGCTCGCCTCGCTGGAGGGCGACGGCAGCATCAGCGTGATCCGCCGCGACGGCGAGGAGACCGCCCCCGGGCCGGAGGACCGCCGGGAGCCGGTCTGAGGCGGCGGGCCTCAAGCCCCAGGTTTGGCCGGCTCCGCCCGACGCCGCTCCGGCTCGCCGGTGAAGACGAGACCGCGCTGGATCGCGGCACTGCCGAACTTTTCCCGCACCCGGTCGAGCGCCGCCTCCCGCCGCGCGACGCGCTCGATCCCCTGGTCGGCGAGGTCGCCCCGGTCGGCGTGGATCGCGCCGCAGAGGTCGCCGCCGCCGATGCCGATCAGGCGGAACGGCGTGCCGTCGCAGGCGGCGCGCAGCATCGGCTCGCCCTCGTGGAAGAGGCGGTCGGCGAGCTGCGTCGGCTTGAGGCCGCCGCGGGTGCGGGTGCGCAGCCGGAAGCGCGCGTCCTTCAGCTTCAGCGTGACGCTGCCGGCGGCGAGTTCCGCCCGCTTCAGCCGCCCCGAGACCTTCTCGCACAGCCGCCACAGGATCGGCCGCAGATCCTCGAACCGGGCGAGGTCGGTCGAGAAGGTCGTCTCGGCCGAGACGCTCTTGGCCTCGCGGGTGGGACGGACCGGCCGCCCGTCCCGCCCGGCGGCGAGGGCGAGGAGGCGCAGGGCGTCCCGGCCGAGCGCCGCCTGCAGCCGCGCCGGATCGGCCCGCCCGATATCCCCGACGCGATGGATGTTGAGGCCGGCCAGACGGTTGCGGGCGCTCTCGCCGATGCCCGGCAGGATGCCGACCGGCTTGTCGGCGAGGAAGGCAGCGGCCTCCTCGCCGGCGATGATCGAGAAGCCGCGGGGCTTGTCGAGGTCGGAGGCGATCTTGGCCAGGAACTTGTTGGCCGAGAGGCCCACCGAGACGGTGATGCCGACCTCCGCCTCGACCCGCGCGGCGAAGCGGGCGAGCGTCAGGGCCGGGCTGGTGCCGTGGAGACGCTCGGTGCCGGACAGGTCGAGGAAGGCCTCGTCGATGGAGACCGGCTCGACCAGCGGGGTCAGCGCCAGCATCATCGCCCGCACCTCGCGTCCGACGCGGGCGTACTTCTCCATGTCGGGCCGCAGCACGGTGGCGTCGGGGCAGCGCTTGAGCGCCTCGAACATCGGCATCGCCGAGCGCACACCGGAGATCCGCGCGAGGTAGCAGGCGGTGGAGACGACGCCGCGCCGGCCCCCGCCGATGATGAGCGGCTTGTCCCGCAGGGAGGGGTCGTCGCGCTTCTCGATCGCCGCGTAGAAGGCGTCGCAATCGACGTGGGCGATGCTCAGCGCGTCGCGGGCGGGGTGGGCGAGCAGGCGCGGCGAGCCGCAGCCGCGGCAGCGCAAGGCGCCCTCGGCTTGCATCGTCAGGCAATCGCGGCAGAAGGGTCTCACGTCGAAAACCTTGCCCGGAACCGTGCCGGGCCGATCGCGGGCGAGACGGATTGTACGAATGTCTGGAGCCGCCGACCAGGGTCCGCCCGCGCCCCATCCCAAGCCGAATGCGACCCGCGTCCTGATTCTCGGCGGCACGACCGAGGCGAGCGCCCTCGCCGCCCTGCTGGCCCGAGAAACGGATGTCTCGGTGACCCTCTCGCTGGCCGGCCGCACGGCCGCGCCGCGGCCCGAGCCGGTGCCGGTGCGCGTCGGCGGGTTCGGCGGCGCGGACGGGCTGGCGCACTGGCTCGCCGGGAACGGCATCGAGGCGGTGATCGACGCGACCCATCCCTTCGCCGCGCGAATCTCGGCCAATGCGGCCGCGGCCTGCCGGGCCGGCGGCGTGCCGCTGCTCGCTGTGCGCCGTCCGGCTTGGGAGCGGCAGCCCGGCGACGACTGGACCGAGACCGACAGCGTTCCGGCCTGCCTCGACGCGCTCGGGCCCGCGCCGCGAAGGGTCTTTCTCACCATCGGCCGGCAGGAGCTGTCCGCCTTCGCCCGCGCGCCGCAGCACGCCTACCTGGTGCGCACCATCGAGCCGGTCGGCGACGCGCTGCCGGTGCCGAACCTCGTGACCGTCAGTGCTCGCGGCCCCTTCACGCTCGCGGACGAGACCCGCTTCATGCGCGAGGCCGGGATCGAGGTGCTGGTGACCAAGAATTCCGGCGGCGCGGCGACCTATCCGAAGATCGAGGCGGCGCGGGCGCTGGGCGTGCCCGTGGTCATCGTCGCCCGCCCTGCCCTACCGGACGTCCCCGCCGTCCCCGACGCCGCGGGCGCAATCCGCTGGCTGAAGACCGGCCTCGATCGAAGCGGCCCGGTATAGATCCGGCTCGACGCGGCCCGGTGCCGATGCCATGGCAGGGACATGCCCGCGCCCGAAACGAGGAACCGTCCATGACCCGCGCCCTGATGCTCCAGGGGACCGGGTCCGATGTCGGCAAGTCGCTTCTGGTGGCGGGGCTTGCCCGCGCCTTCACCCGGCGCGGCCTGACGGTGCGCCCGTTCAAGCCGCAGAACATGTCGAACAACGCCGCCGTCACCGCCGACGGCGGCGAGATCGGCCGCGCCCAGGCGCTCCAGGCCCGCGCCGCGCGGGTCGCGCCCTCCGTCCACATGAACCCGGTGCTGCTCAAGCCCCAGAGCGAGGTCGGCGCGCAGGTGGTGGTGCAGGGCCGCATGATCGGCACCGCCAAGGCGCGCGAGTATCAATCGTGGAAGCCGCGCCTGATGGAATCCGTGCTCGACAGCTTCGAGCGGCTGCGCGCGGAGGCCGACATCGTGCTCGTGGAGGGCGCGGGCTCGCCGGCGGAGGTGAACCTGCGCCGGGGCGACATCGCCAATATGGGCTTTGCCCGGGCCACGGGGACGCCGGTGGTGCTCGTCGGCGACATCGACCGGGGCGGCGTCATCGCCAGCCTCGTCGGCACGCAGGTGGTGCTGGATCCCGACGACGCGGCGATGATCCGCGGCTTCATCGTCAACCGCTTCCGCGGCGACCCGACGCTGTTTTCCGACGGCATGGCCCTGATCGCCGGGCGCACGGGCTGGTCGCCGTTCGGCCTCGTGCCGTTCTTTGCCGATGCCGCCCGCCTGCCGCCGGAGGACGCGGTGGCGCTCGATGCCCCGCCGATCCGCCGCGACGGCGCCGGGCCGCTGATCGCAGTCCTGCAATTTCCCCACATCGCCAATTTCGACGACCTCGACCCGCTGCGGCAGGAGCCCGGCCTGCGCGTCGTCTTCGTGCCGCCGGGTGCGCCGATCCCGGCGGAGGCGGACCTCATCGTCCTGCCGGGCTCGAAGACCACGATCGACGACCTCGACTGTCTCCGCGCGCAGGGGTGGGACATCGATATCCGCGCGCATCTGCGCCGCGGCCGGCGGGTGCTGGGCCTGTGCGGCGGCTACCAGATGCTCGGGCGCTCCATCGCCGACCCGCTGGGCATCGAGGGCGCCCCCCGCGACCTGCCGGGTCTCGGTCTGCTTGACGTCGAGACGGTGATGACAGGCGAGAAGCGTCTCGTCGCGGTCACCGGCACGACGCGCGCGGATGGCGCGCCGTTCTCCGGCTACGAGATGCATGTCGGCGACACGACCGGGCCGGACACCGCCCGGCCGCTGCTGCACTTTTCCGACGGCCGGGCCGACGGGGCGGTCTCGCGCGACGGTCTCGTCGCCGGCACCTACGTCCACGGCCTGTTCGCCGACGACCGCCAGCGCGCCGCCTGGCTCGCCCGGCTCGGCGCCGCGCCGGGCCTCAACCGCTACGAGGCCGGCATCGAAGAGGCGCTCGACCGCTTCGCCGACCATCTGGAGACACATCTCGACTGCGACGGGCTGCTGCGCCTGCGCTGACGCCGCTACTGGCCGAAGACGAGCCAGAGGCCCGCACCGGAGGCGACTAGGGTGAACAGCAGCGCGCAGGCTGTCCGGTAAAGCTTCAGCGCGCGCACGATGTCGTCGGGGCCGGCCTCCGCCCGTCCGTCGCCCATCCAGGCATCCTCGACGCGGGTGGCGCCGTAGATGCGCGGACCGGCGAGCCTCAGGCTCAGGGCGCCCGCCATCGCCGCCTCCGGCCAGCCGGCGTTCGGCGAACGGTGGAGCCCTGCATCGCGGCGGATCGCCCGCCACGCGCCCGAGGCGGAGACGTCCCGGCTCAAGGCGGCGGACACTACCAGCAGCAGGGCGGTGAGCCGCGAGGCCGGCAGGTTGACGAGGTCGTCGAGCCGGGCGGAGGCCCAGCCGAACGCCTCGTAACGGGGGGTGCGGTGGCCGACCATGCTGTCGGCGGTGTTGATCGCCTTGTAGAGCGCGCCGCCGGTGAGGCCGCCGGCACCGATCCAGAAGGCCGGCGCGACGATGCCGTCGGAAAAGTTTTCCGCAAGGCTCTCGATCGCCGCCCGGCACACCGCCGCCTCGTCGAGGCTGTCGGGGTTGCGCCCGACGATCATCGAGACGGCGGCGCGGCCACCGGGAAGCCCCTCGGTGCGCAGGGCGGCGGAGACGCGCCGGACGTGGATGAAGAGGCTGCGCTGCGCCGGCAGGCTCGCGGCGACGACGGCGAGGAGCAGCAGGCCGGTCCCGTGGCCAGCGAGCGCGGCGAGGCCGGTCAGGGCGAGCGTGACGGCGGCGGTGGCTGCGAGCAGGAGTGCGAGCGCCAGGACGCCGCCGAGCCGGCGCGCGGCGGCGCTGCCGCGGTTCAGCCCGCGCTCCAGCGCCCCGATCAGCCGGCCGATCCAGGTGACAGGGTGGCCGAGCGCCCTGTAGAGGCGGTCGGGATAGCCCGCCACGGCCTCGATCAGCAGGGCGAGCGCCAGGATGCCGAGGGTGTCGGGCGGATGGGTCAGGGCAGTCCAGGGCATCGTGGGTGCGGGGCGGAATGGACGGAGACGGGGTGCCGGGGAGCGGTTCGAGTGACGCGATCGCGCATGGCGGGATTCTCCATGGCGGCGATCTCGACGCGGCCCGCCGGCTGTTTCCGGACGCGCCCGAGCCGTGGCTCGACCTCTCGACCGGCATCAACCCGGTGCCCTATCCGCTGCCGCCGCTCATAGCCAGTGCCCTGCACCGCCTGCCCTCCCCCGGCGACCTCGCCCGGCTCAAAACCGCGGCATCGGCGGCCTACGGCGCGCCGGGGCCGGACCACGTCGTCGCCGCACCCGGCACGCAGATCCTGATCGAGACCCTGCCGCGGCTGGTGCCGCCCGCCCACGTGGCGGTGGTCGGGCCGACCTATGCCGAGCACGCCGCCGCCTGGGCGCGCTCCGGCCACACGGTACGGATGGTGGACGACCCGGCCGAGGCCGGAGGCGCCGAGGTTCTGGTCGCGGTGAGCCCCAACAATCCCGACGGGCGCGTCTTCACGGCCGCCGCGCTGACGCGCGCGGCCGATGGCGGCCTCGTCGTGCTCGATCAGGCCTTCGCCGACCTCGAGCCCGTGGAAGCCGCGCAACCTCGGCCCGGCCTCGTGATCCTGCGCTCCTTCGGCAAGACCTACGGACTCGCCGGCCTCAGGCTCGGCTTCGCGCTCGCCGAGCCGGCCCTGGCGCGGCGCATCGAGACCGCGCTCGGCCCCTGGGCCGTCTCGGGTCCGGCCATCGCCGCCGGCCTTGCGGCGCTGCCGGACGCCGCGTGGCGCCGCGAGGCCGCCGAAGCGCGGGCGCGGGACGCGGCCCGCCTCGACCGGATGATCGGGCGGGCCGGCGGACGGATCGTCGGCGGGACGGCTCTTTTTCGCACGGCGGATTTCCCGGACGGACCCGGATTGTTCCGCGCACTCGGCGCGGCCGGAATCTACGTGCGGCGCTTCGCGGAGGCGCCGGAGCGGCTGCGCTTCGGCCTGCCCCCCGACAAGGCGGCGTGGTGCCGCCTCTCGCGGGTGCTCAGGTAGGCCGGGGCCTGCCGCCGAGCCAGGACACGGCGAGCGCGGCGAGGGCGAAGGCGCCGCCGACGGCGCAGACGCCGGGCCAGCCCGCGAGCAGGAAGGCGCGCGAGCCGAGGAAAGCGCCGGCCGCCCCGCCGATGAAGACGGCGGTGAACAGCACGGTGTTGATGCGCCCACGCGCGCCCGGCGCGAGGGCGTAGGCGCGGGTCTGGTTGGCGATCAGCGCGCCGTTGATGCCGATATCAAGGAGAAGGACGCCCGCGGCGATGGCGACCAGCGACACCTGTCCGGCGAGCGCCAGCACCGCGAAGGCCGCCGCGACGAGGACGCTGCCGGTGATCACCACCGGCCGGGCGCCGCGCCGGTCGCTGTAGCGGCCGGAATGCGGGGCGATCAGCGCCCCCGCGACGCCGATGACGCCGAACAGGCCTGCCCCCGCCGCCGTCAGATCGAAGGGCGGGGCCTCGACGAGGAGGGCCAGCGTCGCCCAGAAGGCGTTGAAGCTCGCGAACAGCAGCGCCTGCGACAGGCTGGCGTTCCGCAGGATCGGTTGGCTGCGCACGAGATGCAGCAGCGAGGTCATCAGCGCGCGGTAGCGCAGGCGCCGCGTCGGCGCGCTGCGCGGCAGGGTTCGGAGCGCCACCCCCGCCATGGCGATGGCCAGGCCGGCGGCGGCGAAGAACACCGCGCGCCAGCCGAACTGCGCGCCGACGAATCCGCTCGCGGTGCGGGCGAGCAGGATGCCAGAGAGCAGGCCCGTCATCACCCCGCCGACGATCCGCCCCCGGCTCGCATCGGGCGCCAGTTCGGCGGCGAAGGGCACCGCCTGCTGCGCGGCGCAGGCGAGCACGCCGATGACGAGGCTCGCCGCCGCGAGCACGGCGAGGTTCGGGCTGAGCGCCGCGGCGACCAGCGCGACGGCGAGCCCGAGCAGCTGCCACACGATGAGGTCGCGCCGCGGCAGCGCATCGCCCAGCGGCACGAGGAACAGGATGCCGAGTCCGTAGCCGACGAGGCTGGCGGTCGGCACGAGCAGCGCCGCCCGCTCGCTCAACTCGGCGACCAGAACCGCCAGCAGCGGCTGATTGTAGTAGATGTTGGCGACCGCACCGCCCGCGATTAGGGTGAGCCCGAACCGGGTCGTGGGCGGGATGGCGCGCGAATCGCTCGCGTCGCGATTTGAAGCAGGCGGCATGGACCGCCCCTTACGGCAGGCGGCGGCCAGAATGCCAGCCCCCGGAGCCCCGAGAGCTCTGCGACTGCCGCGCGGCAGAGTGTCCGTTTCCGTTCAGGTTCCCGGCGGTAGCATACCTCCGCCGCCACACCTATATGATGGGTCGTACGGAGAAAGGCACAGCCTTTGCAGCGGCTTGGAAGGGCTGGCAGTTGCGGATGGGTGCGAGATGGCGCACATCTTCTGCGAGCGCCTGGCAACCGCTTCAACATAAGGAGTCGTGTATGCCGAACTACCGCGTCCATTTCGCGAAGCAGATCCTGGGAGTGCCCTTCACGGTCGGCTTCGTGGAGATCGCCCGCGCCCGCGATCCGGAGCGCGCCCTGAGGGCCGCGGAGATCCGCTTCGCCCGCTCGCGCGGCGTGACGGATTGGCGGGAGCGGGCCGATACGGTGGATCTCGCACCGCAGGCGGAGGCGGAGCTCTGAGGCACGGGGTCGGCTCCGGCCGACCGACGCGGTTCGCGGCGTCCCGCGACGCCGCCCGGGATCGCATCATCGGCAAGGTTCGAAGCACGGTTGCCATGTCCCGCACGTCTGGCGCCGACGGGGCGTAAGCCCTAGGTTCCGGCAACAGCCGAGCCTGCACGGGTCGGCTCGGCAGATCCAAGGGCTTGTTCGGTCATGGCGGCGATCTCGTTCCTCGGTGATCTCATCCAGACCATCAGCGACCGGGGCCGCGATCTCATCGGCCTGACGCGCACCGACCTGGCGCGGACGGCCAACCCGGCCGATCTCGCCCGTCTGTGCGAGGACCTGATCTCCCGTCGAGGCGAAGCCTCCGGGGTGGCGCTGGCCCGGCTGATCCTCGATCGCTACGCCGCCTTCCCGCTGGACGAGCGGCTCGCCTTCCTCGAACTCGTCGCGACCGAATTCGGCGCCGACCACGCCGCGGTCGATGCGGCCATCGCCGCCTACCGGGCCGAGCCGACGCGGGCGCGCCTCGGCCTGCTGCACGAGGCCGCCGAGCCCCGCTCGCAGGAACTGATCCGACGCCTCAACCTCGCCCGTGGCGGCACCCTGGCGCTCGTGCGCATGCGCGAGGATCTGTTTGCCCTGCGCAAGCGCTTGAAGGAGCGGGGCGCCGCACCGGAGACGGTCGACGCCGCGGCGAGCCTCGACAGCGATTTCGAGCACCTGTTCGCCTCGTGGTTCAACCGGGGCTTCCTGGTGCTGCGCCCCATCGACTGGTCGACGCCGGCCCACATCCTGGAAAAGATCATCCGCTACGAGGCGGTCCACGAGATCGCCGATTGGGACGAGCTGCGCCGCCGCATCGAACCGACGGACCGGCGCTGCTTCGCCTTCTTCCATCCGGCCCTGCTCGACGAGCCGCTGATCTTCGTCGAGGTGGCGCTCTCCAACGCCATCGCTCCGGCGATCCAGCCGATCCTGGCCGACGGGCGCGAGCCGGTGCCGGCGCGCAGTGCCACGACCGCGATCTTCTACTCGATCTCGAATTGCCAGAAGGGGTTGGCCGGGGTCACCTTCGGCAACTTCCTCATCAAGCAGGTGGTCGAGGATCTCGCCCGCGAGATCCCCTCGCTGAAGACCTTCGTCACCCTCTCGCCGGTTCCCGGCTTCCGCACCTGGCTCGACCGCGAGCGCGGCGCCGACGCGCCGCAGGGGCTGACCCGGGAGGATGTCGAGACGCTGCGACTGCTCGACACCGAGGATTGGCGCGGCGACAAGGCGACCTGCGAGGCCGTGCGGCGGGCGATGCTGCCGGCGGCGGCGGCCTACTTCCTGCGCGCCAAGAACGAGAAGGGCCGCCCCCTCGATCCGGTCGCCCGCTTCCATCTCGGCAACGGCGCCCGGCTGGAGCGGATGAACTTCCTCGGCGACACCTCGAAGAAGGGCCTGAAGCAGTCCTACGGGCTGATGGTGAACTACCTCTACGACCTGTCGGCGATCGAGAAGAACCACGAGACCTACGTCAATCTCGGCACCGTCGCGACCTCCTCGGCGGTCAGCCGCGAATTGCGCTCGAACCTGCCGCCGCCGCGGGCGGTGGTGCTGGCCGAGGCGGGCTAGAGCGCATGCCGACGAAGTGATCGCCGATTCGTCGAGAGACTGCTCGTCAAAACGCCGACCCGGAGGCGCCGACGTGCAGCAATCAGGTCGGATACGGCACTCGTCGGCGATTCGTCCGGGACAAAGCGCCCCGCTTTTTCGCTGCGGCGCGGGACCGATCCTGTCCTCGCACGTTCTCCTGACCGACGCCCGTCCGAAACTCGCAAGGGGCGGGCGAGGGAAGAACAGGAGTTCCGCCATGGTTGACACGGATCGCGTCGTCGGTGCCGCGAAGGATTTCGGCGGCCGGGCGCAGGGCGCGGTGGGCGATGCGCTCGGCTCGGACCGGGATTCGATGGAGGGCCGTTATCGGGAGGCCGAGGGCCGGGCACAGCGCATCTACGGTCAGGCGAAGGACGCCGTGCGCGACATCGCCGACGACGTCAGTGACTACGCCGAGGATGCCTACGGCCGCGTCAGCCGCCACGGCGGCACCTATCTGCGCGACGGGCGCGAGCGGGTCGAGACCCAGGTCGGCGAGAACCCGTTCCTCGCCCTGCTGATCGCCGGGGCGGTCGGCTACGGCCTCGCCCTGCTGCTGCATTCGCGCCGCTGAGCGGGCACGGGAGCGCGGCATCGGCCGCGCTCCGCATTCGGGCGGCGCTACTGCGCCGTCCAGCCGCCATCCATGGCGAGGTTGGCGCCGGTGATCTGGCTGGCGCCGTCCGAGCAGAGGAACACGGCGAGCGCCGCCACCTGATCGACGGTCACGAACTCCTTGGTCGGCTGCGCCGCGAGCAGGACGTTCTCGATCACCTGCTCCTTGGTCAGTCCGCGCGCCTTCATCGTGTCCGGGATCTGGCTCTCGACCAGCGGCGTCCAGACGTAGCCCGGCGAGATGCAGTTCACGGTGATACCGTGGGTGGCGAGTTCGAGCGCCGCCGTCTTGGTGAGGCCGACGATGCCGTGCTTGGCCGCGACGTAGGCCGACTTGAAGGGCGAGGCGACCATCGAGTGCGCCGAGGCCGTGTTGATGACCCGGCCCCAGCCCTTCGCCTTCATGTGCGGCACGGCCGCGCGCAGGGTGTGGAAGGCTGAGGACAGGTTGAGCGCGATGATCTGGTCCCACTTCTCGACCGGGAATTCCTCGATCGGCGAGACGAACTGCACGCCCGCATTGTTCACGAGGATATCGACGCCGCCGAAGCTGTCGGTCGAGAGGGCGATCAGGCCGGCGATCGCGTCGGGCTTCGTGAGGTCGGCGGGGGAATAGACCGCGCGGACGCCGAACTCCGCCTCGATCGTCGTGCGCGTCGCCTCGATCTCGTCGGGCTTGCCGAAACCGTTGAGGACGACGTCCGCCCCCTCCCGCGCGAAGGCGCGGGCGATGGCGAGCCCGATGCCGCTGGTGGAGCCGGTGACGACGGCGCTCCTGCCTTTCAGGGTCATGGTCGGTCCTCCTGATGGTGCCTGCGGTCAGGCGAGGTAGTCGTGCAGGACTTGCCCGAAGGGCAGCGTGAAGTCGACGATCATGTGCCGCGCCCCGACGATGCGGCGCACCGGCAAATCCGCGACGCGGCAATTGACGTGCGGGATGAGGTCGAGCCGGCCCTCGCCGTCCCAGGCACCGTGGACGGTGATGTCCTCGAGCCGGTAGCCGACGAGCTGCGCGATCTTGGGGCCGCCGTCGACGTCCGGGATCAGCTTGAGATTGACGTTGAGCTTGGCCAGGCCTTCCTTCACCCGCGGAAGGTCGCCGTTCAGGCTCTTGTGCTTGTAGGTCATGGTGCCCATCGCGACCCGCTCCTCGTCGTAATAGAGCGTGCCGGTCAGGGTGTCCTTGCGCAGTTCGAGCCGCGGCTGGCCCCACTTCTTGGGAAAGCCCCAGATCTCGCGGCCGGCGGTGATCGGCGGCTCGTCGTCGAGATACATCTGGATCGAGAAGTTGCAGGGCTCGCCGCGATAGGTGGCGAGCGCCCCCGTGCCGCTCTCCTGGTAATCGCCGAAGCCGGAGGAATCCGGCATCTTCATCCATTCGTAGAACACGAGATTGTCCGGATGCGGCTCGAGCGGCTCGGGAAGCGCCCGGCGCAGGGCAACCGGGTCGGTCTCGTAGGTGATGATCAGGTATTCGCGGCGCACGAAGCGGTAGGGCCCGCGCGGGTAGCTCGGGCTGAACGGCGGCATCGACGTGGCCTGGAGGATGTCGTCGCGCGTCATGGTCTCGCACTCCCCTGGGTGAAGTCTCGCGGGCCGTCGCCAAGTGCACTCGGGCGGAGGCCGCCTCAGTCGCGGGCGTCGCGGGTCAGGTCGAAGACGGCCACGCCCGCATCCGTATGCGTGCGTTCGAGCCAGGCGCGGTGACGCAGCGAGCGCCGCACGTCGTGGCGGCCGGCGGCCCAGTGCTCCAGCATCGTCATCCGGGAGAACTCGTAATCCTTCGAGTTGCCCTCGTAGCTCTTGCGGCGGTGCACGAGCTGCATCACCGTCAGGAAGTTCTCGTGCGCCATCCGGCGCAGGAAGCTGACGTTCTCGTCGTCGGCGAGGTCCGGCGGCAGTCGGTGCATCAGGTTGCGCAGGGCGATCTTGGCGCGGCGGATCTCGACGTTCTTGTCGGTGTTGAGCCGCGTCCGGCTCGAATAGCGGATGTCCTTCTCGCGCTCCGCCGCCTCGATCAGGGTGCGCGGCATCGGCCCGGAGGCGGCGAAGAGATCGACCTGGAAGATCATCAGGTCGCGCTGGCGCTCGGTGTCGAGGACGTAGTCGAGCGGCGTGTTCGAGACGAGGCCGCCGTCCCAGTAGAATTCGCCGTCGATCTCGACGGGCGGGAAGCCCGGCGGCAGGGCGCCGGAGGCCATGACGTGCTCCGGGACGATCTGGTCGCGGCGGTTGTCGAAATAGACGAAGTTGCCGGTCCGCACGTTGACCGCGCCGACGCTGAAGCGGACCGGACCGTGGTTGAGGAGGTCGAAATCGACGTGCCGCTCCAGCGTGCCCTTCAGCGCGGCGGTGTCGTAGAGGCTCAACGCCTCGCGGGCGCCCGCCGGGTAGAACGCCGCCGGGGGCGAGCGCGGCGTGAAGAAGCCCGGCACGCCGAAGGCCGCGGCCCAGTTGGCGGAGAACTCGTTGAAGGCGGTCCGGGCCTGATCCCCGGGGATCCAGGACGATCCGGTCACGCCGGACGTCACCTGGTTCCAGAAGCTGCGCAGGCGCTCGACCCGGCGCTCGGGCGGGTTTCCGGCGATCAGCGCGGCGTTGATGGCGCCGATCGAGATCCCGGCGACCCAATCGATCCCGATACCGCCCTCGGCAAGAGCCTCGTAGACGCCGGCCTGATAGGAGCCCAGGGCGCCCCCGCCCTGCAGCACCAGCACCGAGGTCTCACCGGAGGGGTAGAGATTGCTGTTCACCGGCGACTCGCGTTCAAGCTCGGCCGCGAACCTGCCCCGGCCGGATGACGCCTCGAAGGCTTTGCCGTGACGGTTGCGTTACGCCTGTCCGGTTGACTCCGCCCGCTCACTTCCCCAACACCGCCCGGCCTGCGGCGACCGGATGACCCGCGCACCGCTCCACGAGGTTCTGGACCCACGATCGATGGCGGTGATGCGCTCCTATCTCGACTTCGAGAAGCCCGTCGCGGAACTCGAGGCGAAGCTCGAGGAACTCAAGGCGCTGGGCCAGCGCGACGGCGCCGTCTCGATCAGCGAGGAGGTCGGGCGCCTGGAGGCGAAGGCCGCGCAGGCGCTCGCCGAGATCTACGCCGCCCTCACCCCCTGGCAGAAGACGCAGGTCGCCCGTCACCCGCAGCGACCACATTTCGTCGATTACTGTGCCGGCCTCATCGAGGAATTCACGCCGCTGGCCGGCGATCGCAGCTTCGGCGAGGACGAGGCGATCCTCGGCGGCTTCGGGCGCTTCCGCGGCCGCCCGGTCTGCGTGATCGGCCAGGAGAAGGGCGCGACCACCGAGGCGCGGCTGCGGCACAATTTCGGCATGGCCCGGCCCGAGGGCTACCGCAAGGCGGTGCGGCTGATGGAGACCGCCGACCGCTTCGGCCTGCCGGTCCTCGCCTTCGTCGACACCGCCGGCGCCTTCCCCGGCATCGAGGCCGAGGAGCGCGGCCAGGCCGAAGCCATCGCCCGCTCCACGGAAGCCTGCCTCGCGCTCGGCGTGCCGAACGTCGCCATCGTCATCGGCGAGGGCGGCTCGGGCGGCGCCATCGCGATCGCCACCGCCAACACGGTGCTGATGCTGGAACACGCCATCTACAGCGTCATCTCGCCGGAGGGCGCCGCCTCGATCCTGTGGCGCGACCAGGGCCGCGCGCACGATGCCGCGACCGCCATGAAGATCACCGCGCAGGATCTGCTGCGGCTCGGCATCATCGACGCGATCGTCCCGGAAGCCACCGGCGGCGCCCACCGCGACCGTCCGGCGGCACTCGACGCGGCCGGCGAGGCGATCGCCCGCGCGCTCGC
>NZ_BPRD01000471.1 GCF_022179745.1 Methylorubrum podarium | reverse complement strand
ACGCCCTCGTCGAAGGCGAGCGTCTTGATCGGGATCAGCGCCTGATCGTGGGTGGGGGTGAGCGCCACGTCGTAGGTCGCCCGCGCCCGCTCGTGGAACAGGGTATCGGCCGGCAGCGGCCCGCGGATGTCGATGCCCTCGCTGCGGAGCGCGGCGACAGCGGGGGCCAGCACGTCGCGGTCCTCGGTGCCCATGGTGCCGGATTCGCCGGCATGCGGGTTGAGGCCCGACAGGACGAGACGGGGGGTGTCCAGACCGAAGCGGGCGCGCAGGTCGGCGTGGACGATGCGGGCGGTGCGCTCGACGAGGTCCTGCGTCAGCAGGTCCGGCACCCGGCGCAGGGCGACGTGGATCGTCACCGGCACGACGGCGAGGGTGTCGCTCCACAGCATCATCACCGGCAGCGGCGGCTCGCGGCCTTCCCTGGCGGCGAGAGCCGCCAGGAACTCGGTATGCCCCGGATGGGCGAAGCCGACCCGGGTCAGCACGAACTTGGCGATGGGGTTGGTCACGATCGCCGAGGCCACGCCGGCACGCACCAGATCGACGGCGGCGGTGATCGACTCGACGACGGCCCCGGCATTGGCCGAATCCGGCGCGCCGGGCGTGGCGGTGACGGTCGCCCCGCTCGGCAGCGGCAGCACCGGCAGGGCGCGGGGAAACACCTCGACCGCGTCGTCGGGCTCGACCTCGGCCACCGGCACCGACAGGCCGAGCCGGTAGGCGGTGGCTTCCAGGAAGGCGGGATCGCCGATGAGCTGGAACGGCGGCACCGCCCGCTCGCGCCGCAGCCGCCACGCGGCGAGCGCGATCTCCGGCCCGATCCCGGAAGGATCGCCGAGGGTGAGGGCGAGCGGTCTGTCGTCGGAGGCCATGGGCCGGCTTATAGCGCGATTTCGCCCGGCGCAGAGGGGTTTCGGGGCGCGGTTCGGGCGGCGGCGATGCAGGGCCGGCGCGCCGGACACCCTTCCGGACGAGGTCTTCGAGGCCGCCGCGCCGCGACGGGAGACCCGACCCTCACGCCTCCTCGAACGGGGCGGGCGGCACCTGAACAAAAAGCCCCGCAGCCTGTGAAGGCGCGGGGCAGGTCGAGATCGGTACCCCTTGGGAGGAGTGATCCGCAAAGTGCATATTGAATGCAGAATTACAACAGTGTCTCCGGCGATCGGCGAAAGAAAATCCTGAACGATGTGCGTCTTCGCACCTGCGGAGAACCTCACTAAGCTGGCAAATCATCGCGAAATGCGCGTCGAATGCGCCTTTCTTCTTTCCGGCCGATCTGGCAAGATCATTCTCTGAGCCTGACGGCCGGGCCGATCGTCGCCGATCGGAGGGACCATCGCCTGCGCCCGAGCCGGGCGAAAGTGTGTGCAGCGGCACCCGCACGCGGGACGGACGGCCACACATTGGAGCGATCTGCTCAAGGAGCATCATCGATGCGTGCTCTCAACGTCTTCCTGGCGGCCTTCGCCGTCGCGACCGCGGCCTTCTGGTTCTCGGTGCTGTCCTACCCGCCGCAGACGCGGGCCGCGCCGAGCGCCATCGCCGATTCCTGGCCGGTGAAGCCGAAGGCGACCCCGCCGATCGCCGACGACTACGATCCCGAATTCTGAGGAGCTTCGGCAGGCCCGAGCATCGGACCGATATCGGTGCCGGAACGATGCTTCAGATCTCGATCCGCCCGCCCCCCGGTGCGCCTCCGGCATCGAGCGCGACGCTCTTCACGATGGCGAAGACCGGGCGCCCGACCGCGAGCCCGAGGTCGCGGGCGGAGGCGCGGGTGAGGCGGGCGGCGAGCGTCGCCTCCCCGCAGGTCACCTCGACGAGGCAGGCGGTCCCCTCCTCCCGCAGGGCGGCGACCCGGCCCGGCAGGACGTTGCGGGCGCTCAGACCCTCGGGCCGCGCCAGCGCCAGCAGCACGTCGCGGGCGGGCACCCGCAGGTTCAGGCGGCGGCCCTCGGGGGCGTCGATCAGCGGCAGGTCGAGGGGGCCGGCCGGGCCGGTCAGGCGCGTCAGCCCGGCCTCCGGGTCGTGGCGCTCGACCCGCATGGCGAGCACGCTGCCGGCCTCGGCACGATCGGGGATCAGGTCGGAGCGGCGCAGCACGGCATCGACCGGGCCGCTCGCCGCCACGCGGCCGGCCTCCAGCACCACCACGGTGGAGGCGAGGCGGGCCACCTCCGCCACCGAGTGGCTGACATAGACGATCGGCAACCCCGCCTCGTCGCGCAGGCGCTCGATATAGGGCAGGATCTCGCGCTTGCGGGCCTCGTCGAGGGCCGAGAGCGGCTCGTCCATCAGCAGGAGCCGGGGCCGTGCGAGCAGGGCCCGGCCGATCGCCACCCGCTGCCGCTCGCCCCCGGACAGGCCGGCGGGGCGCCGCTCCAGCAGCGGGCCGATGCCGAGCAGGTCGGCGACCGCATCGAGATCCGGCCCGCCCGCGCCGCGGGAGAAGACGCGGCCGAAGCGCAGGTTCTGCCGCACGCTGAGATGCGGCATCAGCCGCGCCTCCTGGAACACGCAGCCGATCCGCCGCCGGTGCACCGGCACGCGGATGCCGCGGCCCGTGTCGAGCAGCACCGTGCCGTCGATGGTGATGCGCCCGCGCTCCGGCCGGGTCAGCCCGGCGATCAGGTCGATCACCGTGGTCTTGCCCGAGCCGGAGCGGCCGAACAGGGCGGTGAGCCCGGCGCCCGCGCGGAAGGCGACGTCGAGGCTGAAACCGTCGCGGCGGAGGGACACGTCGACGTCGATGGTCATGCGGCCTTCCCGAAACCATCCGGCCGGCATCTCAGAAAAGCCGGTACGGAGACAAGGGGCGCCCGCCGCGTTGTCGGCGCAGGATCGAAAAAGGCGCGCGATGATCACCGTCCACCATCTGGAGAACAGCCGCTCGCAGCGGGTGCTGTGGCTGCTCGAGGAACTGGGGCTCGACTACACGGTGACGCGCTACCCGCGCGATCCCGCGACGATGCTGGCGCCGCGGGCGCTTCGCGCGGTGCATCCGCTGGGCAAGTCGCCGGTGGTCGAGGCGGACGGCCGGGTGGTGGCGGAGACCGGCGCCATCGTCGAATTCCTGACGGCCCGCGCCGGCGGCGCCCTGGTGCCGCCGCCGGGGACGCCGGAGCGGGACCGCTACACCTACACCCTGCACTACGCCGAGGGCTCGGCGATGCCGCCGCTCCTGCTGAAGCTGGTGTTCGCGCGGCTCGCACCGGGGAGTCCCGCCCTGCTGCGCCCGCTCGTGCGGGCGATCGCCGCCCGGGTGACGGGCGGCTTCGTCGATCCGGAGCTGCGCCGCCATGCCGCCTTCTGGGAGGCGGAACTCGCCGAGCGCCCGTATTTCTGCGGGAGCGACTTCACCGCCGCCGACATCATGATGAGCTTTCCCCTCGAAGCCTTTTCCGCCCGCGGCACGGGAGCGGGGCCGCGGGTGACGGATTGGCTGGCCCGGATCCACGCGCGGCCGGCCTACCGGCGGGCGCTGGAGCGGGGCGGGCCCTACGCCTACGCGTGACGGGGACGGGCGACCGGGGCGCCCGTCACGCCCCCGCCCCGATCCGCCGGCTCATCCGCCGCGCCAGCGCCTCCGAGGCGACGAGCGCCAGCATCGAGACCGCGACCGAGATCAGGGTGAGGCGCAGCGCGCCCGCCTCCCCGCCCGGCACCTGGGTGAGGGTGTAGATCGCTGAGGGCAGGGTCTGGGTCTCGCCGGGGATGTTGGAGACGAAGGTGATCGTCGCGCCGAACTCGCCCATCGCCTTGGCGAAGGCGAGCACCGCGCCCGCGAGGATGCCGGGCAGGCTGAGCGGCAGGGTCACGCTCAGGAACACCAGCGGCGGCGCGGCCCCCAGCGTCGCCGCCGCCTGTTCCAGCCGCCGGTCCACCGCCTCGATCGACAGGCGCATCGCCCGCACCATCAGCGGAAATCCCATCACCGCGCAGGCGAGCGCCGCGCCGGTCCAGCGGAACGAGAACACGAGGCCGATCTCGGCGAGCCACGCGCCGAACACCCCGCGCCGGCCGAAGGCGAGCAGCAGCAGGTAGCCCGTCACCACCGGCGGCAGGATCAGCGGCAGGTGGACGAGGCCGTCGAGCAGGGCGTGGCCGGGAAAGCGCCGCCGCGCCAGCAGCCACGCCACCAGCAGGCCCGGCGGCAGGCTCGCCAGCGTCGCCACGGAGGCGATGCGCAGGGACAGGAGGAGGGCCGTCGTCTCGTCGGGGCTGAGGCCGAGCCAGTCGGAGGGGCCGCTCACGGCGCCCTCCCCGGAGGAGCGGGCGGGACGGGCGCGGTCATCCGCCGGGCCTCGCCCTCACAGGCCGGCGGCGGCCTTGAGGGCGGCGTTGATGCGGTCCTGCCAGCCGGGACCGTCCTTCTGGAAGTGCTCGAGCACCGCCCGGTCGAGGCGCAGGGACACGGTCTCGCGCGTGCCGGGAATGACCGGCGCCCTGGGCGCCTCCGGCGCGGCCTCGGGAGTCTTGCGCGTCACCGCCCGGAAGGCGGCCTCGGCCGCTTGACGGGGATCGCTCGGGCGGCGGGTACGGTCGATCGCCATGGGGTTCAGGCCGTCGCCTTCTTGCGGCCGCGCTTGGGCGCGGGGGGATTGGCGGCGCGCTCCGCGGCCTCCTCGGCTTCCTTGGCGAGCCGCAGGGCCCGCAGGCGCACGGTGCGCTCGTCCACGGCCTTCACCGCAGCCAGATGCTCGGCCATGGCCTGCTGGCCCTCACGGGCCATGCGCTCGGCCCGCTCGGCGCGCTCCGCTGCGCGGGTCTTGGCGTCGATGTCGTCGCTCATAAAAGTTCTTTCGGCGAGAACGCGCGCCGCGTGAAGTCCCGGCGGCGGCACGCTGCGTCCCGACGCGGAAGGGATCGGGCGTGGGACGGCAAAAACCCCCGAGCGGGACCGTCGAGGATTGCTGCCTCCGGGCTTAGCACGAAAGCGCCGGCAAAGACCAATTCGGCGGGAGCGGGGCCGGTTTTCCCCCGCTGTTCGCGCGGGTCACGGCGCGGGTCACGGTCAGTCCCGGTCACTCCCGGTCGGCGCGCCGGAGGGACCAGTGCAGGATGCCCTGCGCGTCGACGAGCCAGAGGGCGTTCGCCCGCTCGTCCTTGGTCGAGAGATCCTGCGCGTTGGCGAGACGCACGGCCTCGCTCGGGCTGGCCGCGGTGATCGTCTCCTCGAACAGCGGAGGCCCGATCTGGCCGTCGGCCGCGCGATGGGCGCCCTTGAGAACGAAGACCGGCATGCATCCTCCCGTTGCCCGCTGCATAGAGCATCGTCCCGAAAGGTGGCCGCCGGCTTTCGGAAAAGACGATGCAAAACAAAAGGCTCGAGCATCGTCCTGGATCCGATATCCAGGACGATGCTCTAGCGCCGAGCGGCCGGCGGCGCCCGCGCGGGGACGAGCGAGAGGATGTGACTTTCGCGCGTGCCGGTGCTCCCGTACAACCGCGCGACAGGAGCCCGAATGACGTCCAGCCTTCTTCGCCGCAAGCCCTTGCACCGGGAGCCCGGCGAAGAGCGGCGGCTCGCCCGCACGCTGAGCTGGCCCCATCTCGTGGCGCTCGGTGTCGGCGCGATCGTCGGGACCGGCATCCTCACGCTCATCGGCGTCGGGGCGGCCAAGGCCGGGCCGGCGGTGATCCTGTCGTTCGCCATCGCCGGGGCGATCTGCGCCTGCGCCGCGCTCGCCTATGCCGAGATGGCGACGATGATCCCGGTCTCGGGCAGCGCCTACACCTACAGCTACGTCGTGCTCGGCGAGTTGCTGGCCTGGATCATCGGCTGGAGCCTGATCCTCGAATACTCGCTCGTCGTGAGCGCGGTGGCCGTCGGCTGGTCCGGCTACGCCGCGCCCCTGCTGGAGGGCCTTTTCGGAGTTCCCAGGGCGCTGATGCAGGCGCCGGATGCCGGCGGTATCGTCAACCTCCCCGCGATCGGCATCATCGTCCTCGTCGCCGTGCTGCTCCTGCGCGGCACGCGGGAGAGCGCCACGGTCAACGCCGCCCTTGTTCTGGTGAAGATCGCCGCGCTCGTCGTCTTCGTCGCCCTCGCGCTGCCGGCCTTCGATGCCGCCCATCTCGAACCGTTCGATCCCTACGGCTTCTCCAAGAGCGTGGGGGCCGACGGGGTCGAGCGCGGCATCATGGCCGCGGCCGCGATCATCTTCTTCGCCTTCTACGGCTTCGACGCCATCGCCACCGCCGCGGAGGAGACGCGCAATCCGGGGCGCGACCTGACGATCGGCATCGTCGGATCGATGGCGGCCTGCGTCCTGATCTACGTCGCCGTCGCGGTCGCCGCGGTGGGCGCCGTGTCCTACACCCGGTTCGCCGACAGCCCGGACCCGCTGGCGCTGATCCTGCGCGAACTCGGCCGGCCGCTCGCGGCGCAGTATCTCGCCGCCTCGGCCGTGATCGCGCTGCCGACCGTCATCCTCGCCTTCTTCTACGGGCAGAGCCGCATCTTCTTCACCATGGCCCGCGACGGGATGCTGCCGCAGAGCCTCGCCAGCGTCTCGTCCGCCGGCACGCCGGTGCGGATCACCCTCTTCACCGCGGCCGTCGTGATCGTGCTCGCCGGGCTCGTCCCGCTGGGGGAACTCGCGGCGCTCGCCAATGCCGGGACGCTCGCGGCGTTCATCGCGGTCGCGGCGTGCATGCTGGTCATGCGCGTGCGCGCGCCCGATGCCCCCCGCACCTTCCGCGCGCCGGCCCCCTGGCTCGTCGGCCCGGCCGCGATTGTCGGATGCGGGTATCTGTTCTTCAGCCTGCCCGCGACGACCCAGCTCTGGTTCGTGGTCTGGAACGTCCTCGGACTGGTGATCTACGCCCTCTACGGCCGCCGGAACGCGGTCGTCGCGGGCTGATCGGCGGCGAGGTCGCGCAACACGGCCGGCATCATCTCCGGCAGATCCTCGGCGATGAGCCCCGGCCCGAACCGCAACCCCGCATCGCCGTGGAGCCAGACGGCGGCGCAGGCCGCCTCGAACGGCTCCATTCCCTGCGCCAGCAGCCCGGCGACGAGGCCGCCGAGCACGTCGCCGGAGCCGGCGGTGCCGAGATGCGGCGTGCCGTGATCGTTGATCGCCGCGCGCCCGTCGGGCGCCGCGATCACCGTGTCGGCCCCCTTGAGCACCACCACCGCCCCGGCGATCTCCGCTGCCCGCGCCGTCCGCTCGGTCTTGGTCAGCACCTCCGCCACCGCCTCGGTGCCGGAGAACAGCCGCGCGAACTCGCCCTCGTGCGGCGTGAGCACCGCCCGCGCCTCGCCGTCGCGGATGTGGCGGGCCAGCGTGCGCACCTCGCTGCGGAAGCTCGTGAGCGCGTCGGCGTCGAGCACCAGGGCGCGGCCGGCATTCGCCGCCACCGCGACGAGGTCGCAGGTGGCCGGGCCGGTGCCGAGGCCGGGGCCGAGGAGCAGCGCGTTCAGCCGCTCGTCGGCCAGCATGTCGTCGAGGTCGTCGGCATCCTCGCAGGCCCGCAGCATGATCGCGGTGAGGTGGGCGGCGTTCTCCGCCAGCGCCGAGGCGGGCGAGGCTACGGTGACGAGGCCCGCGCCGACCCGCAGCGCCCCGCGGGCGGCGAGCCGGGCCGCGCCGGTGCGGTAGGCCGGGCCCGACAGCACCAGGGCGTGGCCGCGGGTGTATTTGTGGCTGCCGGCGGTGAGACGCGGCAGCGTCCACAGGCCGGGGGCGTTGCGAGACAGCGCGCGGGCCTCCCCGGCGATGCCGGCGGCGAGGGCGGCCTCGCCCGTGCCGATCTCGGCGACGTGCAGGGCGCCGCAATGGCTGCGGCCGGGCTGGAGCAGGTGGCCGGGCTTGAGCGCGACGAAGGTCACCGTCTCGGTCGCCGCGACGGCGAGCCCGCGCACGGCGCCGCTGTCGCCGTCGATGCCGCTCGGCACGTCCACGGCCAGCACGGGAACGCCCGAGCGGTTCACGGCCTCCACCAGGGCGCGGGCCAGGCCGTCGAGATTGCGGCTGAGGCCGGCACCGAAGAGGGCGTCGATCACGAGGTCGGCCGCCGGGATCTCGGCCTCCGCCGCGCCGACCGGACCGGTCCAAGCGCCGGCCGCGAGCGCCGCGTCGCCCTTGAGCGCGGCGCGCTCGCCGAGCAGGCGCAGATCGATCCGGTAGCCGGCTTCTCCGAGCAGGCGGGCGGCGACGAAGCCGTCGCCGCCGTTGTTGCCGGGGCCGCACAGGACGAGGATCCGCCCGCCCTCCGGCACCAGGGCGCGGGCTCGCGCCGCGACGGCGGCGCCCGCCGCCTCCATCAGGGTCAGTCCCGAGATCCCGCCCGCGATCGCGGCGGCATCGACCCGCCGCATCGCCTCAACGGTGAGCAGCCGATCCGCGATCCTCGGGGATTTTACCGGTTCATGCATGCAACTGGCTCACGGTCTGCCCGAAAATTCATCCGTTTCGGCGCGAATGCCTACATATTCCGCTTGGTTTGCACATTCCGTGCGCAACTAACCGGCCGGGCCATCCAAATCGCCGTGGCGGTCGCGGAGCGGCGATGGTACATAATTGGCGGATCGAAGGACTAGGCGGATCGGGCTTTTCCGGATGAAGAAGATCGAGGCGATCATCAAGCCGTTCAAGCTCGACGAGGTGAAGGAAGCCCTCCAGGAGGTCGGCCTGCAGGGCATCACCGTGATCGAGGCGAAGGGGTTTGGCCGCCAGAAGGGCCACACCGAACTCTACCGCGGCGCCGAGTACGTCGTGGACTTCCTGCCGAAGGTGAAGCTGGAGATCGTGCTCTCCGACGCCCTCGTCGAAGGCGCCGTCGAAGCGATCCGCAAGTCGGCCCAGACCGGCCGTATCGGCGACGGCAAGATCTTCGTTTCGACGATCGAGGAAGCCATCCGCATCCGCACCGGCGAGACCGGTTCCGACGCGATCTGACCCCGACGGCCCCGTTCTCCTGGCCCGCTTCGTGAAGGGCCGGGCGCGTCCGCGCTTCGAGAGAAAGCGCCGTAGCCGAGCGACGCCGTGCCCGATCTCGACCGCATCGTCAAAGACATCGCCGAGGAGATGCGGGCCCGGCCCGACCGCGGCACGGTGGCGAGCTACATCCCTGAACTCGCCCGCGTCGATCCGCAGGCCTTCGGCCTCGTCGTCATCGACGGCGACGGCCGGGTCGCGGCCGGGGGCGACGCCGACATCCCCTTCTCGATCCAGAGCATCTCCAAGGTCTTCACCCTGACGCTCGCGCTCGGCATGGTCGGCGATCGGCTCTGGCGCCGGGTCGGCCGCGAGCCCTCGGGCAGCCCGTTCAACTCGATCGTCCAGCTGGAGCGGGAGAACGGCATCCCGCGCAATCCCTTCATCAACGCGGGCGCCATCGCCGTCACCGACGTGATCCTCTCCGGCCACCAGCCGCGGGAGGCACTCGGCGAGATCCTGCGCTTCATGCAGTTCCTGGCGCAGGACGACCGCATCGCCATCGACGAGCGCGTCGCGGCCTCCGAGAAGCGCACGGGCTTCCGCAACGCGGCGCTCGCCAACTACATGCGCTCGTTCGGCGTGATCGAGAATCCGGTCGATTTCACGCTCGGCGTCTACTTCCACCACTGCGCCATCGCCATGAGCTGCCGCCAGCTCGCCACCGCCGGGCTGTTCCTGGCCTATTCCGGCCAGCATCCGCTCGCCGGGCACTCGGTGATCTCGTCCGAGCGGGCGCGGCGCATCAACGCCATCATGCTCACCTGCGGCCACTACGACGGCTCGGGCGACTTCGCCTACCGCGTCGGCCTGCCCGGCAAGAGCGGCGTCGGCGGCGGTATCCTGGCCGTCGCGCCGGGGCGTGCTTCGATCTGCGTCTGGTCGCCGGGGCTGGACGCCGCGGGCAACTCCCATCTCGGCCGCATCGCCCTGGAGATGCTGGTGAAACGGACGGGGTGGTCGATCTTCGGGGTGTGAGGCTCACGCTTCGCCTTTGCGAGGCGGAGCCGAAGCAATCCCGATCGCAACCTCTCCGGATGATGCGGAGCCCTGGATCGGTTCGGCTTCGCCTCGCGATGACGGCGTGACGCGACCCGACAAAAAACCGCCCCCGCCTGGCGGCGGGAGCGGCCTGTCTCAAGCCTGATATTCGGCCTCGAAAGTCCTTACGCGACGGCCTTCTGCGCCGCTTCGGCGGGAAGCGGAACCTCGGAGATCGTCTTCAGAACCTGCGAGGCGATCTGGTAGGGGTCGCCCATGGAGTTCGGACGGCGGTCCTCAAGGTAGCCCTTGTAGCCGTTGTTGACGAAGGAGTGGGGCACGCGCACCGAGGCGCCGCGGTCGGCCACGCCGTAGGAGAACTTGTTCCACGGCGCCGTCTCGTGCTTGCCGGTCAGGCGCATGTGGTTGTCGGGGCCGTAGACGGCGATGTGGTCGTCGAGGTTGCGCTCGAAGGCCGCCATGACCGCCTCGAAATACTCCTTGCCGCCGGTCTCGCGCATGAACGTCGTCGAGAAGTTGCAGTGCATGCCCGAGCCGTTCCAGTCGGTGTCGCCGAGCGGCTTGCAGTGGTACTCGATGTCGATCTCGTAGCTCTCGCACAGGCGCTGCAGCAGGTAGCGCGCCATCCACATCTCGTCGGCGGCCCGCTTCGAGCCCTTGCCGAAGATCTGGAACTCCCACTGGCCCTTGGCCACCTCGGCGTTGATGCCCTCGTGGTTGATGCCGGCGGCGAGGCAGAGGTCGAGATGCTCCTCGACGATCTTGCGCGCCACGGGGCCGACATTCGAGGCGCCGACGCCGCAATAGTACGGGCCCTGCGGGGCGGGGTAGCCGGACTCGGGGAAGCCGAGCGGGCGGCCGTTCTTGTAGAGGAAGTACTCCTGCTCGAAGCCGAACCAGGCGCCGGCGTCGTCCAGCACGGTGGCGCGCTTGTTCGACGGGTGCGGGGTCTTGCCGTCCGGCATCATCACTTCGCACAGCACCAGCACGCCGTTGGTGCGGGCCGGGTCGGGGAAGTGGCGCACGGGCTTCAGCACGCAGTCGGAGGACGAGCCCTCGGCCTGCTGCGTCGAGCTGCCGTCGAAGCCCCAGAGCGGGAGCTGCTCGAAGGTCGGGAAGCTGTCGTACTCCTTGATCTGCGTCTTGCCGCGCAGGTTCGGAGTGGGCGTGTAGCCGTCGAGCCAGATGTACTCGAGCTTAAACTTGGTCATTCCG
The DNA here is from genome assembly GCF_022179745.1 of Methylorubrum podarium. Taxonomy (GTDB): domain Bacteria; phylum Pseudomonadota; class Alphaproteobacteria; order Rhizobiales; family Beijerinckiaceae; genus Methylobacterium; species Methylobacterium podarium. Next base: position 734 of record NZ_BPRD01000471.1, on the reverse strand, counting down.
AGTCTCTCGTACCTTGAGGATCCGTGTCCTGACGAAACCTTTTCCGGAACCGGCGCCTTTGAGAGCCTGCCTCCCCGTCGGAGCGCGTCCGGCAGGGAGCTACCCCGCCGCATCCGAGACGCCGATCCACGGTGAAGAGCAGGACGCCAGCCCGACCCCCGGGCGCCCGCATGCGTGCGAACGCTCCGGCCAGCCCTAAGCACGTCGCGTGCCAATCGTCGCAGTATCGTCATGGGCGATCCTGCGGCAAAATTGACCGCCGCGGCGGCACGATCGGAAACGAAACACCGCGAACGTCCCGCGATCACGTGGATTTTTTGCCTTCCGACGGGTGGCAACCGCGGAGCGCGGACGATATCGTCCGCGCCGGCCGGCAGGACCGGCCGGGGGTGCGAGAGGGGGCCGGTACCCGGATCAGGAACGACGCCGCGGACGCCGCGCCGCCCCTTCCGAGATCTCCCGCTCTTCCGATCAGCCCCTCGCGCCGCAGGAACGGACCGGCTAGACCGGCGCCCCGACCCGGCGGATGGCTCACCGCCCGCCCTCAGACTTTGCCGAGGAGACGTACAGCATGACTACGGCCGCCGATGTGCTGAAGGCCATCAGGGACAACGACGTGAAGTACGTCGACTTCCGCTTCACCGACCCGCGCGGGAAGTGGCAGCACGTGACCTTCGACGTCTCCCTGGTCGATGACGAGATCTTCCAGGACGGCACGATGTTCGACGGCTCGT
>NZ_BPRD01000470.1 GCF_022179745.1 Methylorubrum podarium | reverse complement strand
CTGGCCGGCCTCACCGCGGCGAGCCTGACCGTGACGGCCGTTCCGTCCGCTCAGGCCGCGCCCCTGCCGGCGATGAACGCCGCGCAGGTCGGCGGCGGCAAGACCACCGTCGACACCGTCGGCTGGCGGCGCGGTTACTACGGCGGCTACTACGGCCCCCGCTACGGCTACGGCTACGGGTATCGCCGCCGCAACGTCGGCGGCGCGCTCTTTGCCGGCGCGGCGCTCGGCCTGATCGGCGGCGCGATCGCCGCCAGCGCCGCCCCGCGCTACTACGACTACCCGGCCTATGGCGGATACTACGGCTATGGCCGGCCCGTCGGCTATTACGGCGGCTACGGCTACGGGTACGGATACCCGGCCTATGGCGGCTATTACGGCTGGTAGCCGAACCGTCCACCCGTGAGACGATCGCCCCGCCGGCTGGATTCAGCCGGCGGGGCTTTTTCGTGCTATGCGCCGCCGCCATGCCCGGAATCGCGCAGGCCGACACGGTCGAACTCGACCTGACCGGCCTCAAATGCCCCCTCCCCGCGCTCCGCACGCGCAAGGCCCTGCGCGCCCTCGCGCCCGGGGCGTGCCTGGCCGTGACCGCGACCGATCCGCTGGCGGGGATCGACATCCCCAACGTCGTCCGCGAGGAAGGGGCCTCCCTCGAGGCGCAGGAACGGCGCGGCGCGGCCTCGCGCTTCCTGATCCGTCGCGGCGCCGACCGGGCGCCCGAGCCAACCTGATCCCGACCACGCCCTCCCCAGGAGACGCCATGCCCCCCGAGATCCGCGGCACCCGCACCGTTCACGACGGCTGGGCGAGCTTCCTCGTCGCCGAGGTGACGACGCCCGAGGGCGCCGAGGTGACCCGCGAGATCGAGGATCACGGCGAGGCCGTCTGCGTGCTGCCCTACGATCCCGAGCGCAAGGTCGCGCTGCTGATCCGGCAGTTCCGCGCGGCGCCCTTCTTCACCGCGGGCGTGGCGGATCTGCTCGAAGTGCCCGCGGGCCTGCTCGACGAG
>NZ_BPRD01000469.1 GCF_022179745.1 Methylorubrum podarium | reverse complement strand
CGCGTTGGTGACGAGTTCGTTCACGAACAGGCCGAGCGGGATCGCGAGGTCGGCCGGCATCGTCACCAACGCGATCAAGTACGCCTATCCCGACGGACAGGGCGAGATCCGCGTCGAGGCGATGATGCGGGAGGATGGAGGGCTGACCGTGTCGGTCTGCGACGACGGCGTCGGCCTGCCGCCGGGTTTCGACCCGCTGAAAGCCCGTGCGAGCCTCGGCATGCGCGTCGTTGGCAACCTCGCGCGCCAGCTCGACGGAACGCTGTCGCTGAGGCCGGGCAAGGGCGCGCAGTTCGAACTGCGGATGGCGCCCCGCCACTGAGCCGGACCCGGCGCGATGGCCGGACCCGGTCCGTTTTCGGGGATCAGTTGCCGCCGGCGCCGCTGCTTCCGCCGCCGCCGCTGCCCTGGGGCACCGACCGCGAGGGCTGGTTGGCGTTGCCGCCGACCGCCGAATCGGTCTGGACGGTATCCGCTCCGGTGCTACCGCGCGGAACCGTGACGTTGGTGTCGGCACCGGTGTTGTTCTGGCCGCCGACCACGGGCGCGCCGGTCCGCGGCGCCGTCGGGGCGGTGGTCTGGGCAAAGGCAGGCGCGGCGAAAGCCAGTGTCGCGGCCAGGATCAGAATTCGCATCAATCTCTCTCGGTTGCGTGAAGTGACCGCCGCCGGAACGCTCGTCGAGCGCTCGCGACGATCCCTTTGGGTTCGATAACTACGCAAACGGACGGAAGGGTCCGAGAAAGTCGCTCGGTCGCACGGTCGTGGCCGTTCGACAGGGCCGCCGCTCCACCGTAACCAGGGAGCGAAGGATGGGAGGACCTGCGTGCCACGCCACACGATGACGCTTGCCGAGCGCTCGAAGACGCCCTCCGGCCGGGGATGCGCCGCCCTCGCCGCCGCACTGCTCTTCCTCCTGCCGGCCGTCCTGCCGGGCGCTTCCGCGCAGGAGAGCGCCCGCTCCTCCGGTGACTGGCCGGCCTTCGGGCGCGACGCCGCCAACACCCACCATTCGCCGCTGGCGCAGATCGACCGCGGCAATGTCGGCCGCCTGCGCCCGGCCTGGATCTTCCAGACCGGCGTCACCGGCACTTTCCAGGCCGAGCCGGTGGTGGTCGAGGGGGTGATGTACGTCTCGACCACGGGCAACCACGTGGCGGCGCTGGAGGCGAAGTCGGGCCGGGTGCTGTGGACCTACACCCACAAGGCGCGCACGGAGAAGATCTTCGGGCCGCCCTCGAACCGGGGCGTGGCGGTCTCCGGAGGCCTCGTCTTCGAGGCGACCATGGACGGGCGCGTCATCGCCCTCGACGCGAGAACCGGCCGGCTGGTCTGGGATCGGGAGGCGGTCCGCCCCGAGGAGGGCGAGACGGAGACCGCCTCCGCGCTCGCGGCGACCTTGGGCGACAAGCCGGTCCAGGGCTCGAGCCGCCTCGGCTTCAAGATGCCGCCGCTGGTGGCCGACGGCCTCGTCGTCGTCGGGGTGACGGGGGCCGGCTACGGGCTCCATGTCGAGGACGAGAAGGGCGGACTCGACGGCGGCGCGGTGGTCGGGATCGAGGGCGGCTACGGCCGGCGCGGCTGGCTCGCCGCCTACGACGCGAAGACCGGCGAGGAGCGCTGGCGCTGGTACGTCACCAAGGCCGACGGCTGGGAGGGCGACTTCGCGGAAAAGACCGCCGATGGCCTGCCGCTCAACCGCGACATCGCCGCGGAGAAGGCCGCTGCCCCTCGGCACGGGGAAGCGTGGAAGGTCGGCGGCGGCTCGCTCTGGATGACGCCGGCCTACGATGCCGATCTCGGCCTGATCTATCTCGGCACCGGCAACCCGGCGCCGCAGAATTTCGGCCTGACCCGGCCGGGCGACAACCTCTACACGATGAGCCTCGTGGCGCTCGACGTGAAGACTGGACAATTGCGCTGGCATTTCCAGCAGGTGCCGCACGAGCAGTGGGGCTACGACGTGGCGAGCCCGCCCTTCCTGCTCGATGTCCCCACCGAGAAGGGAACGGTCAAGGCGGTGGCGCAGGCGAGCAAGCTCGGCTGGATCTACGTCCACGACCGCGCCGACGGACGGCTCATCGCCAAGTCCGCCCCGCTCATCACCCACAAGAACCTGTTCGTGCCCCCGAGCCCGGAGGGCACGGTGGTCAGCCCCGGCCCCCTCGGCGCGGTCTCCTGGCATCCGGTGGCCTACGACGCGGGGAGCGGGCTCGCCTTCGCCCAGGTGCGGCACGGTGCGGCGACCTACACGGTGAAGACCGTGCCCGCGTCCGGCGGACGCGGCGAGGTCCGCTACACCGAGACCAGCGAGGCGAAGGGGGAGCCGGCCTTCTCGACGCTGACGGCGGTCGATCTCGCGCGGGGCGGCGCGGTGGCGTGGTCGCGCAAGGCCGGAAGCCGGCTCTCCGGCGGCACCCTCGCCACCGCGGGCGGCCTCGTCTTCTCGGGCGAGGAGGACGGGCATCTCGACGCGCACGACGCGACGACCGGCGAGATCCTCTGGCGCTTCCAGTGCGGGGCGGGGATCGGCGGGCCGCCGGCCACCTACACCGTCGAGGGCCGCCAGTACGTCGCCGTGGCCGCGGGCGGCGCCTCCTTCACCAAGGGGTCCGGCTTCGGCACCGGCGACGCCCTCGTCGTCTTCGCGCTTCCCGATTAGCGGGCAGCCGCCTCACTCCGCCGCGTCGGATTCCTCGTCCCCGTCGGCCGGCTCCCGCGGGTCGGCCTCGTCCTCCGGCGCCTCG
>NZ_BPRD01000468.1 GCF_022179745.1 Methylorubrum podarium | reverse complement strand
CTGCACCACCCCCACCCCGAGCCCCTCCCCACAAGGGGGAGGGGACAGGCCAGGCTCTGACCGAGGTGATCAACCGGAAACCGTTTGAGCAGGGATCCTCACCCCACCCCCAATTGCTGCGCGGCGCTCATGATCGCCGTCATGCGGTAGGGCTTCATCACCAGCACGCTCTCGCTCACCTGCCGGGGCTGCTCGGCGCTGTAGCCGGTCACGTAGATGACCGGCAGGGCCGGATGGAGGAGGCGGGCGCGCTCGGCGAGGTCCCAGCCGTCGAGCTGGCCCGGCAGGCGGATATCGGTGAACAGGAGATCGAGCCGCTCGGCCACCTGGAGCAGGCCGTAGGCCTCCTCCGCGGTGCCGGCGCTGAGCACCGCGAAGCCGGCATCCTCGAACTCCATGGTCACCGCGTTGAGCAGCATCTCTTCGTCCTCGACGACGAGCACCGTCCGCTTGTCGGTCATCCCTCCCCTCTCCCTCCTTCGTCCCGTCGCCCTGCGGGCCCGCGCCCGAGTGAGCAGAGGACGCAAAACGTCGACGATGCCCTAGCGCGTTGCATCCAGTCCGGTCCCCGCCCTCCGGGACGGTCTATCAGCCCGGGACCGCCACCGGCGACAGCAGCGGCGGCGCGAAGCCGGACTCGGCGGCCGGGGCCGGACGCGTCGCCGCCGGGCGGGCCGCGGCGGGCGCCTGCGCCGGGAAGGACAGACGCACCGTGGTGCCCGGCCGGTCGCCGCGCACGAAGCTGGCGTTGCCGCCCGATTGCTGCGCGAAGCCGAACACCTGGCTGAGCCCCAGGCCCGTCCCCTGCCCCAGCGGCTTCGTGGTGAAGAACGGCTCGAAGGCCCGCGCCTCCACCTCCGGCGGCATCCCGGTTCCGGTGTCCGACACCTCGACGGCGAGCCCGTCGCCGTCCGGCAGCGGCCGGGTGGCCAGGGTGAGCGTGCCGCCCTCCGGCATCGCGTCGCGGGCGTTGACCGCGAGGTTGAGGATCGCGTTCTCGAGCTGGTTGGGATCGATGCTCACCCGCGGCAGGTCCGGGGCGAGGTCGGTCTCGAGCCGGATCCGCGAGCCGATCGTGCCGCGCAGGAACTCGGCGAAGGAGGCGATCTGCGCGTTGACGTCGGTGCTCACCGGCGAGAGCGGCTGGCGGCGGGCGAAGGCCAGCAGCTTGTGCGTCATCGTCGCCGCCCGCTCGGCTCCCTTCACCGCATCGCTCAGCTGCCTGCGCAGGGGGCCCTCCTCGGGGAGGCCGCGCTCGACCCGGTCGAGGTTGAGCAGCACCACGTTGAGCAGGTTGTTGAAGTCGTGGGCCACGCCTCCGGTGAGCTGGCCGATCGCCTCCATCTTTTGGCTCTGGCGCAGCAATTCCTCGGTACGCTGGCGCTCGGCGATGGCCGCTTCCAGGGCCGCAAGCGCCGCGTCGCGCTCACGGATGCGCGCCTCCAGCGCCTCGTTGGCCTGGCGCAGCTGGGTCGGCGACGGCAGCGTCAACGCCTTCGGCATCAGGAGCCAGAGCGCCACCGCCGTGCCGATGGAGGCGAGGCCCGTGAAGAGCTTGACCGCCGCCTCCAGCCCGTAATCCGGCACCCAGAGCGTCCAGATCGCCATGAGGTGCGTCGCGCCGCAGGCGGTGATGAACACGGCGAACGACCAGAACATCCAGCCGAACACCACGTCCCGGCGGCGGGACACGAAGTAGGCCAGCCCGACGGGAATCGAGAAATAGGCGAAGGCGATCAGGCTGTCGGAGACGACGTGCGTCCAGATCAGCTCCGGGCGCCAAAGCAGACAGATGCCGTGGGGCGAAAGGTTTTCGACCTCCCACAGCCGCCGCAGAAGTTCGAGCATTGCTCCGCCCCCGGCTCATCGGCCTGCGATCCTACAGGTCGCGCCGTCAGATGCTCAATAGGAATTCGGGTGCTCCGGCGAATGCGGGGGCCCCTTGAGCCAATTCTCTACGCGGGACGCCTTGGACCACCAAACGTTAAGTCTTGCTTAACCCTATTCGCCCATCACCGGGAGTGGTTTTCGAGGGCGGGCGCGAGTGTCGGCGCAACGAGCTATCACGCAGGCCGAGGCGTCGCCGAGGGCCTTGCAGGACGCTCTGCAAGGGGCTCTGCAACGGGCCTTGCAGGGGGCTCTGCAAGAGACCGCGCGGGACGCGTCGCCCGAGGCCCCGCCTCCGGCGCCGGCCGCCGCGCCGAGGCGCGTCAGCCTCGGCAGCCTGCTGGCCGCCACGGCCCGGCGCCATCCCGACCGGATCGCGGTGGTCGACCCCGCCGACAAGCCGGCGTGGAGCGACCGGCCCGCCATCACCTGGACCTACGCCGCCGCGGCCGAGATCGTCGAGCGCCTCGCCCGCGGCCTGCGGAGCTGGCGCCTGCCTCCGGGAAGCCGCATCGGCCTGTGCCTGCCGGGCTCGGCGGAGAGCGCGCTGGCGATCCTCGCCGTCGAGGCCGCCGGCCACGTCGCCTGCCTCCTGCCGGTCTCCTGGGACGAGGAGCGCCTGCTCGCGGCGGCGCAGGGCGTGGCGCTGAGCGCGGTGCTGACGCAGGCCCGGCTCGGCTCGGCCGCGCCCGCCGAGCGCCTCTGCACCGTCGCCGCGCGCTATTTCGGCCTGCGCTACCTCGCCGCCTTCGGCCCCGACGTGCCGGACGGGGTGATCAACCTCGACCGCTTCGTCCTCGACGGCCCGGCCGGCGAGCCGGCGGGACCGGCCCCCGCTTCCGCCGGCATCGTCAGCTTCGTCGGCGGCGATCCCGAACGGCCGATCTATCGCAGCGGCGAATCGGTGGTGGCGGCCGCGGCCGCCCACCTCGTGGCGATGCGGGTCGCGCCCGGCGAGCGCATCCTCAGCCTGATTGGCCCGCACGACCTGCGCGGCCTCGCCACCGGGCTCGGCGCCGCCCTCGTCGCGGGCGCGAGCCTGGAGACGATGCCGCTGTTCGACGGCGCCGCCTTCGCGGCGGCCCTGCGCCGGCCGGGGCCGACCCATCTCGTCGCCCCCGCCTTCCTCGAGAAGAATCTCGCCGGCCGCGACCTGCCGGAGGATCTGCGCTCCGTCGCCCTGGTCCACCGCGCCCCGGCCCGCCTCCCCGGCCGCAGCCGCGCCGCCGGACGACCGCAGAGCCTTCGGCTCGACACGGTGGTCGACACGATCGTCTTCGACGAGACGGCGCTGCTGTCCGGCCGGCGCGGGACCGCGGCCGACCTCTCGCTGGTGCTCGGCAAGCCGGAGCGCCTCACGCTCCCCGCCACCCTGATGGCGCTGCGGCACGGCCCGGACGGACGCCTCGCCTTCCGCGGCCAAGCCAGCGCCGCGGCGGCGCTGCAGCGCGGGACTCCGCCGACCGTGCCGGGCGATGCCTGGCAGGAGACGGCCTACGCGCCGGTGCTGTTCGCGGGCCTCGCCACCGCGATCGAGGCCGTCGAGACGCCCGAACCCGCCGTTTCCCCGGAAATTTTTGCGCCTGCGTAATCCGGCCCGCGACGCGCGGCTCCCGCGCCCCGCGCGCCTTCGCCCCGGCGATTGAAACGTCATTTATGACAGAGACTTGACAGCGTCGCGGCGATCCCCGCCCGCGTTGTCCACCGCCTGTGCGGCGCAGTTCATCGCGCCTTCATCCAAGCGATTCCATGGTCACTGCATCTGCATGGCCGGCGAACCAATCGTGGCCGTGCGGGTTATCCGGGGTGCCTCTTCACACGAGGCACGACATGGGGTAACGCTGAAGCTTATGGGTGCGCTGCAACAAGTGCTCGTCGTCGACGATGGCCACCGGGCCGTCGATCGCTCTCTCGCCGCCGACCTTGCCGGGCTCGGTTACGCGAGCGTCACCGCTTCGATCGAGGCGGCCGACGACGTTCTCGCCGTGATCGCCCGCCCCGCGGCGATCGTCCTCCAGCTGTCCGCCAGCCCGAACCCGCACATCGCCGCCCTGGCCAACCGCCTGCGCGAGCAGATGCGCGTCGGCGGCATCCCGGTGATCGAGATGGACGATGCGGGACCCCGCCCCGGTGCTCCGGTCGACCTGAAGAGCCGAATCGGCCCCTACGTGCTCAACGAGCCGGAGCTGTAGGGCTTTCCCATAACGGGACAATGACGGGCGGGCCGAACGGTCCGCCTTTTTCGTACGCGGTCCGAGAGGCGACCGCGATTCGAGAGAGATTACGCCGCGACGATCTCGCTCTCGCGCACGGCGCGTTCCGCCGAGCCCGAGCGGATGCGGTAGGAGGGCTCGCCGGTCGGATCGTCGGGCATCAGGCGGACGATCTCGCTGACCGCGCCGAACCCCAGCCGCTCGTCGATGGGGGACGATTGCGCCCGGCGGACGCGCTGACCGAGCTTGAACTTGTGCATCATCGGTGTCTCCTCGAACGCTTCCGCCGGACGGTGAAGACCGCTTCGGCGAAGGAGAGCCCCGTCGGGACAACGGGCGAGAGCCGATCGTGGTCGCAGGCGGGGATCGTATCGGCCCCGACGCCGCGCCGGGGCGGGTTTCCGCGCACCGGACGAACCCGGCGCGCGGTCGCGGTTGCCCGCGGGCGATCAGCGCCGCAGCTTGATCTTCGCCTTGCGGGCGGCGTAGCGGGCGTCCCGCTCTTCCTTCTGCTTGGCCTGGGCGAGGCGGACGCGCTCGGCGGCGGCCTCGATCTCGGCGGCCTTGCGCGCCGCCTCCGCCTCGCGCTCCGCGGCGGCGATGGCGGCCAGCTGCTCGGCTTCGAGACGCCGCTGCAACGCGCGCTCCTGGACCCGCTCCTCGCGGGCGACCGCGATCGCGCGGCGCTCGGCCTGTCGCGCCTGCACGGCCGGATCGTCCTGGGCGGGACGGGCGCGGAAGCGGGCGAGCATGGCCTCCCGGGCGGCGGCGGAGTTCTGGCGGCGGTCGTCGAAGGAGTTTTGTTTGCTGAAGCTCACGGACTATCCTTGATCGTGCCGGGCTCGGAACGAGCCGCGGCCTTGAAAAGCGTGAAGCCGCTCCGGTGGGAGCGGCTTCGAAATCTCGGGGCGTTCGGCGCGGATTACGCGACCTGGAGCTGTCCCGCGGACTGCTTGCCGGAACGGCGATCGGTTTCCAGCTCGTAGGAAACCTTCTGCCCCTCGGCGAGGCCGCGCAGACCGGCGCGCTCGACGGCGGAGATGTGGACGAAGACGTCCTTCGAGCCGTCCTCGGGCTGGATGAAGCCGAAGCCCTTCTGCTCGTTGAACCACTTCACGGTACCAGTCGCCATCGAAACGTCCTCGTCTTCCGCAGGATACAAGCAAATGGCCCTGGTGCCGCACGGCGCCGGGCCCTGTCGTTCAACCGATTACGAAGGAAAATGAGAACCGCCCTGCGGAGGCGTCACGGCCCATAAAATCCGGCCTCGCATCGATGAGAACTGATATGCAATTTCATTGGAGCTTTATCAAGGCACGATTTTATTTTTCACAACGCGGGAATTGTTGGCGGGTCATCCGGGATGACCCGCCTCGCGAAGATTTTCCTCAACCCGCAGCGCAGGTTGAAGCCTGCGGCTCCCCCGCGACCGCGCCGCTCACGCCGCCTTCCTGGCCCGTTTGGCGATGGTCACGAGCCCGCGCATGATCTGCGTTGTCTCCTTCAGGCGCTTCGGAATGCCGTCGAGTTCGCGGATGAACACGACGCTCATGTCGGGGCGCACCTTGGCGAAGGAGCCCTGCTCCACGACCATGGCGGCGAGCCCCTGCGGGTTGGCGAAGGATTTTTCGCGGAAGTGGACGACGACGCCCTTCGGCCCCGCCTCGACCTTCTCGACGTTCGCCTCGCGGCACAGGATCTTGATCGTCACGATCTTGAGAAGCTGCTCCACCTCGGGCGGCAGCGGCCCGAACCGGTCGATCAGCTCGGCGCCGAAACTCTCCATCTCGGCGTCGTTCTCGATGGTCGAGAGGCGCCGGTAGAGACCGAGCCGGACGGTGAGATCCTCGACATAATCCTCGGGGATGGTGACGGGGGCGCCGAGCGCGATGGTCGGCGACCACGCCTCCTCCGCCGGCTCCTCGATCCCGGCCTTCAGCGCGGTGACAGCGTCCTCCAGCATCTGCTGGTAGAGCTCGTAGCCCACCTCCTTGATGTGGCCGGACTGGGCGTCGCCGAGCAGGTTGCCGGCACCGCGGATGTCGAGGTCGTGGGAGGCGAGCTGGAAGCCGGCGCCGAGCGTGTCGAGGCTCTGGAGCACCTTGAGCCGCTGCTCGGCCTGGGCCGTGAGCTGGCGGTTGGCCGGCGTCGTGAACAGGGCGTAGGCCCGCGCCTTGGAGCGGCCGACGCGCCCGCGCAGCTGGTAGAGCGCGGCGAGCCCGAACATGTCGGCCCGGTGCACGATCAGCGTGTTGGCGGTCGGGATGTCGAGGCCGGATTCGACGATCGTGGTCGAGAGCAGCACGTCGTACTTGCCCTCGTAGAACGCGGTCATCACGTCCTCGAGCTGGCCCGCCGCCATCTGGCCGTGGGCGACGGCGACGGTCACCTCCGGCATCTCCTGATCGAGGAAGCGCTTGACCTCCGCCAGATCCTCGATGCGCGGCACGACGTAGAAGGCCTGCCCGCCGCGGTAGCGCTCGCGCAGCAGCGCCTCGCGGATCAGGAGCGGGTCGAACGGCGTCACGAAGGTGCGCACCGCCAGCCGGTCCACCGGCGGCGTGGCGATGATCGAGAGTTCGCGCACCCCCGTCATGGCGAGCTGCAGCGTGCGCGGGATCGGCGTGGCCGAGAGCGTCAGCACGTGCACCTCGCTCTGGAGCGCCTTCAGCCGCTCCTTGTGGGCGACGCCGAAATGCTGCTCCTCGTCGACGATGATGAGGCCGAGATCCTTGAAGGCGACGTTCTTCGCCAGGAGCGCGTGGGTGCCGACGACGATGTCGACCTGGCCCTCGGCAAGCCCCGCGCGGGTCTGGCGCTGGTCGCCGGCCGAGACGAAGCGCGAGAGCTGCGCGATGTTGATCGGCAGCCCTTTGAAGCGCTCGGCGAAGGTCCGAAAATGCTGGCGGGCGAGCAGCGTCGTCGGCACCACCACCGCCACCTGCTTGCCCGAGATCGCCGCGGCGAAGGCCGCGCGGAGCGCCACCTCGGTCTTGCCGAAGCCGACATCGCCGCAGACGAGGCGGTCCATCGGCCGCCCGGCATTGAGGTCGTCGAGCACCGCGTCGATGGCGTTGGCCTGATCCTCCGTCTCCTCGAACGGGAAGCGGGCGGCGAATTCCTCGTACAGGCCCTCCGGCGCCTTGAGGCTCGGGGCGGGCTTCACGAAGCGCGCGGCGGCGACCTTGATGAGCTCGCCCGCCATCTCGAGGATGCGGCGCTTCATCTTGGCCTTGCGGGCCTGCCACGCCCCGCCGCCGAGGCGGTCGAGCGCCACCTCGGAATCCTCCGAGCCGTAGCGGGTCAGAAGCTCGATGTTCTCCACCGGCAGGAGCAGCAGGCCGCCGGCATATTGCAGCTCCAGGCAATCGTGCGGCGCGCCGGCCGCCGTGACGGTCTTGAGGCCGACGAAGCGGCCGATGCCGTGGTCGGCATGGACCACGAGGTCGCCGGGCTGGAGCGCCTGCACCTCCAGGATGATGTCCTGCGGCCGCTTCGACTTGCGCTTCTGGCGCACCAGCCGGTCGCCGAGGATGTCGCCCTCGGCCACCACCGCGAGCTTGTCGAGGGTGAAGCCCGCCTCCAGGCCCCAGACGGCCACCGCCACGTCGGTGCCGCGCTTCAAGGCGTTGACCGCGGTGAAGGTGTTGATCTCGATCGGCTTCTTGAGGCCGTGATCGGTCAGCACGCCACAGAGCCGGTCGCGGGAGCCGTCGGACCAGGATCCCAGGATCACGTGATGCCCGGAGGCCTGCAGGTCGCGGATATGCGCCACCGCGGCGTCGAACACGCTGATCCCCTCCTCCGCCCGCTCGGGCGCGAAGTTTCGACCCGCTCGGGCCCCGCAATCGATGACGGCGCGCGCGTCGGAATCGGGCTGCGCGAAGGGGGTCAGCCGGGCGACCGTGCCGGCCTCGACCTTGCCCTTCCACTCGTTGGGGGTGAGGTAGAGCGCGCGCGGCGGCAGCGGCTTGTAGGGCGCGACGCCGGATTGAGGATTCTTCAGCGCCGCCTCGCGGGCCTGGAAGTAGTCCTGGATCAGGGCGAGCCGCTCGGCCGCCGCCTCCTCGACCTGCGGGTCGAACAGCATCGGCACGTCGCCGAGATAGTCGAACAGGGTGTCGAGGCCGTCGTAGAACAGCGGCATCCAGTGTTCGAGCCCGGCATAGCGCCGGCCCTCGCTCACCGTCTCGTAGAGCCGGTCGTCGCGGGTCGCCGCGCCGAAGCTCGACAGATAGCCTTGCCGGAAGCGCCGGATCGTCTCGGTGGTGAGCTGCACCTCGCTCATCGGCACGAGGTCGAGGGAGCGGAGCGACCCCACCGTGCGCTGCGTCTCGGGATCGAAGGCGCGGATCGATTCGAGGGTGTCGCCGAAGAAGTCGAGGCGGATCGGGTTCGGCAGGCCGGGCGGCGACAGGTCGAGGATGCCGCCGCGCACGGCGTACTCGCCCGTGTCACGCACCGTCCCCGTGCGCAGAAACCCGTTGGCCTCGACCCAGGCGACGACCTTGTCCATCGGCACCACGTTGCCGATCGCCGCCGAGAAGGTCTCGACCGCGACCCGGGCGCGGGGCGGCACCCGCTGCACCAGGGCGTTCACCGTGGTGCAGAGGATGCGCGGCTTCTCTTCCGACGAGCGCGAGCGGGTGAGCCGCGAGAGCGCGGTCATGCGCTGGGCGGCGATGGCGGCGTTGGGCGAGACGCGGTCGTAGGGCTGGCAGTCCCAGGCCGGGAAACTCATCGCCTCGATCTCGGGGGCGACGAATTTCAGGGCGTTCTGGAAGGCGTTGGAGCGGCCCGAATCGCGCGCGACGTGGACCAGCACCGCCGGTCCCTCGAACGTGCCCGACAGCGCGCGGGCGAGGTCGGCCGCCACCAAGGCGTCGA
>NZ_BPRD01000467.1 GCF_022179745.1 Methylorubrum podarium | reverse complement strand
GCGGCGATGCGGGGCTGGCGGTCGGCGTAGCCCTCGATGCGCTCGATGCGCGCCTCGTCGAGGCCGCGCAGGCGGGCGTGCAGGGCGTGGGCGAAGCCGGCCGCCCGGCGCAAGGCGCGCTGCCGCAGGGCCTCGTGCTCGGGCTCCGGCAGCAGGGCCGGCAGGAGCCGGGCGAGGCCGCGCATCTCGACGATCAGGCTGCCCCAGGCCCGCCGCGCCTCCCACCAGCGGTCGTAGCAGGCGCCGTTGCGGAAGCTCAGGAAGATCGAGAGCGCGAGGCCGACCAGGGTGAAGGGGCCGATGCCGGCGGTGACGGGAAACCACGCGGCGTGCCGCTGCTCGACCGCGACCACGAGGACGGAGAGCGCGGCGACGACGATCACCTGCGGCGCGACCTTCGGCAGGACCGAGCCGCGCAGCGCGAACAGGATCGTCAGCAGGCCGGGGCGGGGACGGACGATCATCGCATCGGCGTCAGTCGGCGCAGGTCTCGATCAGCCGGCGCATGAAGGCCTCGCCGCGGGCGAGTTCGTCGAGGGTGATGAATTCGTCCGGCTGATGCGCCTGATCGATCGAGCCCGGACCGCACACCACCGTCGGCAGGCCGGCGCGCTGAAACCGTCCGGCCTCGGTGGCATAGGGCACGGTGATGGTGGCGTTGCGGCCGGCGAGCCGCAGGGCCAGCCGCTCGGCCTCCGAGCCGGGATCGGGCGCGAGCCCGGGCACCGAGACCTCCTCGACCGTCTCGATGCGCCCGTAATCACCGTAGCGGTTGAGCCGATCCCGCATCACGCGCTCGCAGGCCGCGTCGAAGAGGGCCGGGATCTCGGCCATGTCGAGGTCGGGCAGGCCGCGGAACTCCCAGAGGAAGGTGCAGAGTTTCGGCAGGATGTTGCGGGCGGTGCCGCCCTCGATCACGCCGACATGGACCGTGGTGTTCGGCGGATCGAACCGGCCGGAGGCGTCGCCGCGGGCGACCATGGTGTCGGCGATGCGGTTCAGCTCGGCGATGAGGTCGGCCGCCGCCATCACCGCGTTGGCGCCGAGCATCGGTTTGGCCGAATGCGCCGCGTGGCCGTGCACGGTGGTGTTGAAGGTCACGACGCTCTTGTGCGCGTCCGCCACCTGCATCCCGGTCGGCTCGCCGACGATCACCGCGCCCGGCCGCGGCAGGTCGGCGCCGAAGCGGGCGATGGTGTCGGCGACGCCGAGGCAGGTGGTCTCCTCGTCGTAGGAGAGCAGGATGTGGATCGGCCGCGTCAGCCCGGCCTCCAGGGCCGCCGGCACCAGGGCGAGCGCCAGGGCGTCGAACCCCTTCATGTCGACGGCGCCCCGGCCGTAGGCGCGGCCGTCGGCGACGCGCAGGGAGAACGGGTCGGAGGTCCAGGCCTGCCCCGTCACGGGCACCACGTCGGTATGGCCGGAGAGCACCACGCCGCCGTCGATCGCCGGGCCGAGGGTGGCGAACAGGGCGGCCTTGTCGCCGCTCGCGTTCGGCACCCGAACGAAGGGGACACCCCAGCCGGCGAGGTAGTCGGCGACGAAGTCGATCAGCGCGAGGTTCGATTTCGAGCTCCCGGTGTCGAACGCGACGAGCCGCTCCAGGAGCTCCAGCGGCGTGAGGCGCGTGCCGCGCGAGGGCGCCGTCAATGGACGACGCGGCGCATATGCGGCGAGTCCAGCGAGAAGGCCGGGATCTCCGCCTCGAAGCTCTCCCCGCCGATCGTCGACATCGTGTAGCTGCCGGCCATCAGGCCGTCGGGCGTGGTGAGGGGACAGCCGCTGGTGTAGCTGAACGACTCGCCCGGTTCGAGCACCGGCTGCTTGCCGACGACGCCCGCGCCGCGCACCTCCTGGCAGGCGCCGCGCCCGTCGATGATCCGCCAGTGGCGCGAACGGAGTTGCACCTGCTCGCTGCCGTTATTCACGATCTCGACAGTATAGGCGAAGAAATAGCGGCTCTCTCCCGGCGAGGACTCCTCCTCGACGAATCGGGGCTCCACCGTCACCGTGATGCCGCGCGTCTCGGCCTTGTACATCGGGTGAAAGCATCTCCGTGGACGGCGCGCAGGCCGCATCGCGACATCTGCGACGCGCCGTGGTACGTGGCGCCAGAAACCTCGTCAATCACGGTATCCTACGGTGGGCGGAGGCCGGAGACCACGTGCCGAACGCGTCGCATCGGGGAGAATTGGGGGGAGTCCCGGTGACCGCGCGGCCTGATCGCGCGCCGTTCGCCGTCGGCCCGGCCGTCGCGACCGCCCTGACGCTCGGCCTCGCCCTCGGCTTCGCGTGGTGGAACCCAGCGCAGAACCGCTGGCCGGCCCTCGCGCTGGTCCTGGCCCTCGGCCTCGACGCCGCGGCGCGGATCGTCGCCCGCGCGGTGCGTCGGCGGACGGGGGTGCAGACGGAGATCCGCGGCGTGCCCTCGCCGATGCTGGCGCTCGGGAATGCGATGGGGATCGGCGCGGGCGTGGTGGCGGTGGCGTCGGCCCTGCGGCCCGACCTGTTTCCGCTCCTCGCGAGCGCGCTGGCCGGCCTCGTGGCGATGGGGGCCTGCGCCCGGCTGGCGCTCGCGCGGATGGTGGTCGCGATCGAGGCGGCGGAGCGCGAAGCGGCCGAGGCCAAGAAGGCCGAGAAGAGAGGCGAGGGGACGGGACGATGAGCGGAGACAGGTCGGCCGCATCCGGGATCCTGCCGGCGCAGGCCATCGCGGCGCTGACGGAGACCGGGGCGATCCGCCCCGCGACCGCCTACGCCGCCGACCAGATCCAGCCCGCGAGCCTCGACCTGCGCCTCGGCACCCGCGCCTACCGGGTGCGCACGAGCTTCCTGCCCGGAAGCGGGCGCTCGGTCGCCGCCTGCGTCGCGGCCTTCGCGCTGCACGAGATCGATCTGACCCAGGGCGCTGTGCTGGAAACGGGCTGCGTCTACATCGCCGAGTTGCAGGAGACCCTGGCGCTGCCCCCCGATCTCAGCGCCAGCGCCAACCCGAAAAGCTCGACCGGGCGCATCGACGTCTTCACCCGCGTCATCACCGATCGGGCCAGCGCCTTCGACCAGATCGAGGCGGGCTATGCGGGCCAGCTCTACGCCGAGATCTCGCCGCGCACCTTCCCGGTGCGGGTGCGGACCGGCTCGCGCCTGTCGCAGATCCGCTTCCGGCGGGGCGACCCGCGGCTGCGCGAGGCCGAACTCGCCGCGCTCCACGCCAGCGATCCGCTGATCGACGCAGCGATGCCCTCGCTCCAGGGCGGCGTGCCGGTCTCGGTGGATCTCGCCGGCTTCGACGGGCTGATCGGCTATCGGGCCAAGCGCCATACCGGCCTGATCGACGTGGACCGGCCACGCGGGCACCGCACCCGCGACTTCTGGGAGCCGCTGCCGGCCGACGGCAGCCGCACGCTGATCCTCGATCCCGGTCAGTTCTACATCCTGGCTTCAAAGGAAGCGGTGCGGGTGCCCGCCGACCACGCGGCGGAGATGGTGCCGTTCGATCCCCTCGTCGGCGAGTTCCGCGTCCACTATGCCGGCTTCTTCGATCCGGGCTTCGGCCTCAGCGAGGCGGGCGGCGCCGGGGCCCGCGCGGTGCTGGAGGTGCGCTCACGCGACGTCCCGTTCCTCCTGGAGGACGGCCAGATCGTCGGCCGCCTCGTCTACGAGCGCATGCTGGAGCGGCCCGCGACCCTCTACGGCACGGGCGCCGGCTCGAACTATCAGGCGCAGGGGCTCAAGCTCTCGAAGCATTTCGCCGCCGAGCCGGAGCCGGTGCCGGCGGTCTGAGCTTCGTCAAACGTCACTACATCTTGCTCGTTTAGATGTTTGATTGCAGTGTTTGATGGTGCACTTCGTGGCGTTCCGCCTGCCCTGCACGTCCGCTCGCACGAGCATTGAGAGCGAGCGGCAGGGGTCGTCGATGCGGCAGTTGGGCCCTTAAGCGTCAAAAGTTTGCTTGAAGCAAACCGCTAAACGCCATAAGTTTGCGTCGAAGTGTCTACCGCGCGCCTTAATGGCGATTTCCTTGGCTGACTTCCCGGAAGTTTTCGTCTCCACGACGGCCACGTCGGAGGCGGTCTCGCGCGCCGTCGCAGCCGGGCGGATGCGCCGCTTGGCCAGCCGCCTCTACACGACGAACATGCGGGAGGGAGAGGCGACGCTCGTGCGACGGCATCTATGGTCCATCGTGGCTGGCTACTTCCCGGACGCCATCATAGCCGACCGAACCGCCCTGGAACAGCAGCCGGCATCGGACGGCTCCGTGTTCCTCGTCTCCGAGTCCGGCGCGGACGTGGATCTGCCCGGCATCCGACTGCGACCGCGGCGTGGCGTTGGCCGCCTCCCAGGCGATTATCCCCGCGGGAACGGCCTGTACTGCAGCTCGCCCGCGCGAGCCTATCTCGAGAATATGCGCCCGAGCCGAGCGAGAAGCGGGGTGGCGCGGACGCTCAAGCCTTCCGAGCTTGAGGACAAGCTGGAGGATATCCTTCGAAACGGAGGCGAGGCGGGCCTGAACCGGCTGCGCGATCAGGTTCGCGATCTCGCGCCGGACCTGGACATGGAGGCCGAGGCCGCGGAGTTCGACACGCTCTGCGGCACGCTCCTGGGGACGCGCGACGCCAGACTTAGGTCGGACCGTGCCCGCGCGCGCAAGGCGGGCAAAGCATACGACGCCACCCGCATCGCGCGGCTCGAACTGCTCCACGATGCTCTGCGCGGGCGCGCTCCAGCGGCGCCGCGCCTCCTCACCCTCGGCCCGGAGGCCCAGACACACCAAGCGTTCTTCGAGGCCTACTTCTCGAACTTCATCGAGGGGACCGAGTTCGAGATCGACGAGGCGGTCGACATCGTCTTCAACGGGCGCATTCCCGACGAGAGGCCCGAGGATGCCCACGACATCACGGGCACCTTCTCGGTCGTCGCCAACCCCGACGAGATGTGCCGGCTGCCAGGCTCCTACGAGGAGTTCGAGCGCCTGTTGAAGGGACGGCACGCGACGATCATGGCCGGGCGGCCCGGCGAACGGCCGGGCGAGTTCAAGCTGAGGGCGAACAAGGCCGGCAGCACGTCCTTCGTCCTTCCCGACGAGGTGACGGGCACACTTATGCAAGGCTTCGAGATCTACCGGCGCCTCGACCAACCCCTTGATCGGGCGACCTTCATGATGTTCCTCGTCTCCGAGGTGCACCCGTTCAAGGACGGCAACGGGCGCGTCGCCCGCATTATGATGAATGCCGAGCTCGCCGCAGCGGGCGAGGCCAGGATCATCATCCCCATCATCTTCCGGTCGAACTACCTGGAAGGGCTGAAGGCCCTCAGCTTGAACGACAGACCGGAGACTATCCTGCGGACCCTGGATTTCGCCCAACGCTACGTCGCCGAGATTCCGTGGAACGATTTCAGAACCGCCGCGCACGTCCTCAGGAGCACGAACGCCTTCATGCGTCCGGAGGAAGGGGATGCGCAGGGAATCAGGTTGAGGTTGCCTGCAGCGTACGATTTCGTGGACATCCCGGAGGCGGCGGAGAAGTCAAAGGGAGACGCGCCCTCGACACCCACACCTTGAGGTGCCGACGCCATCGGCACGATGCCCGCTGGATCCTCGCGGCCAAGAGTGGAAACCAAGCGACCATGTCACTCGGACTGCGGGGAATGCCTTCTTGGTTGTCGCCGCGTCTGGGATCGGAAAACCGGCGCTGCCAGTCGATACGCAACTGCAGTCGGCTCTTGAACGTGAGCGGATCTCAGAAGACGCAAACGCGAGCGAGCGTGCTGCATTGATGCGATAAATTCAATCGAATCAATGGGTTATTCCTCACTTTGAGCAAGTTTCAATGAGGCGATAAGGCAGGAGAGGGCTCCCAACCAATCGGCGAATGGCCGGGCCGGTCCAGGGTCCGGCGGTGACGTGGCTTGAGGGAACTCCGCCTCGGCGAGGTCGTTAGACCCCAAGATTGGATCTGTTCTAATTCGCAAAAGCGGCGGCCGAGCCGCCTTCCTGCTGCAGGAGCATTCCCATGGCCAATGCCAAGTGTGAGAGCTGCAAGTTTTTTGACGAGCACAAGGTCAACGGCGCGGCCGCGCAGAACGACGAGGGCCTGTGCCGCTTCAATCCGCCGGTGAACCAGCCCGGGCCGGACGCGCACGGTCTCTGGCCGGTGGTCGGCTCGACCGACTGGTGCGGGCACTACACGCCTGAGATGACCGCGGCCGAGTAAACCGCGTCATCCTGAGAGCGAAGAGAGGGCAGCCGAGAGGCTTGCCCTTCTTTCGTGAGCGGTGCTCGTCCGCAAAAGCGGCCGCTTAAGTCTGAGACTTCACCAATCCGAAGCCGGCATCCCGGAAAGCCTCCCGGAAGGATGCTCGTCGCAGCGCACCACGCCTCCCGCCTCGCCCCGTCAGGGACGTACCGCGGGCGTCTCCACGGGCAGCGGTGCGGCCCGCGCCGCCAGATAGAGTTCGAGCGCGACGAATTCTGTTGCCCCGTAGCCGAAGGGCTCGGCCCGCATTCCGGTCAAGCAGTTGCGCAGGCGGCGCTGCAGCGAGCCCGGGCCCTGCCATTCGAGGCGGTAGAGCGGGTAGCCGGTCGGGTGCCCCTGGGGGATCACGGCCGAACCGAGACGGCGGCCCCAATTCTCGTCATGGCAGATCGCGCAGGACAGGCCGAGTTGGCCCTGGCGCGCCTCGAACAGCGCGCGGCCCTCCGCTCGCGCGGATGCGAGCCGGGGGTCGTCCGGAGGCGCGACGGGCAGGCCGCGCGACTGCGTGGCGACGAAGGCCGTCAGTGCCAGCAGGTCGGGGCTCTCGTAGGCGAGCGGGTCCGCGCCCTGGTGTTCGCGGCGGCAGGCGTTGATCCGGTCCTGAAGGTCGATCGGCCGCGCGGTCCGGGCGTCCCAGGCGGGATAGCGCGCCGCTACGCCGCGCATGCTGGTGGACGCCTCGCCGTGACAGCCGGCGCAGGCCGCGCGGCCGGACATCGGCGGCTTCGTCCAGAGCTCGGCCCCGTCCGCGACCGCGAGCATGCCGGGATTGGCGCCGTCGTCCCGCTGCATCGCCTGGATCTCGGCCCCCATCTGGTCGAAGCTCGAGCGCCGGTCGGCCGGAGCGATCGGCTCCGCGCCGGCCGGGGCCGCGGTGAGCAGCAGCGCGACCAGGACGACCGGCAGCGGGGAGCCCGGGCGGTGGGGCATGGCGGGGTTCAGGCCACCGTGATGGCCGCGGTCTCGGTCTGCTCGAAGCCCGCGTCGCCGCGCCAGGTGAAGGTGAAGCGACCGCTCGCCGTCGCGACCCAGGTGAAGGTGAAGTAGGGGTTCGCGGCCGAGGCCGGGAACAGCTCGGCCCGAAAAACCTCCTCGCCTTCGAAGCGGCAGACGAACTCCGTGACGATGTTGCGCGGCAGGATGCGCCCGTCCGCGCCCGGTCGGAAGCCCGTTTCCATCGGGTGCGAGATCAGGGTCTTGATCGCGATGACCTCGTCGGGTTTGGCGGTCTTTGGCAGGTTGATCAGGGTCCGCGCCATCCGGCTCAGCCCTCCAGGCAGGCGGCGAGCGTGACGATCGCGTCCGCGCTCGCCGACCAGTAGCTGCCGTCGCTCATCTCGGCGATCGCGGTGATGCGCTGCGTGTCGGCGAGCCGGATGCGCGTGGAGACCTGAGCCCGGCCGGCGCCCGGCCGCAGATGGAGCGTGACGACGTTCGGCTGCGGGTTCTTCTCGTTGAACACGCCGATGCGGCGCACGTGGTCCGCGGGCGTCATCGGGCTCTCGACGGAGACCGTGAGCGGCACCGTGTTGCCGTTGTCGACGAGCGGGGGCAGGTCGAGGCTGACGCGGCCCGGCCGGATCGGGTTGTCGCCGGCGAAGCGGCGGATGGCGGATTCGGTCGTCTCGGTGCGGGGCTGCGCCGCCGCGGCCGGCCGCAGGGCGAGCGCCAGTACCGCGCCCGCCGCGCCGGCGACGACCTGCCGCCGGTCGATCGAGTCCGTCCGTCCCATCGTCATCGTCCTCATGGCGTCCCCTCGGGCTCGCGCAGGGTCGCCAGGAAGGCGACGACGTCCTCGATCTCGCCCGCGCTGAGGATCGGGCGTCCCTGCCACGCCCGGCCCACGCGGGTGAGCCCCGCGAGGCTGTAATAGGATGGCATGATCGTGTCCGGGTTCAACGCCCGTCCGTCCACCAGCCGCAGGCGCAATTGCGCCGGGCTCCGGCGGGCGCCGATGCCCGCCAGATCCGGGGCGAGGTTGCCCTGGAAGCGCTCCTCCGGGAAGGGTCCCGCATGGCAGAGCAGGCAGAGGCCGCGCGAGCGGTCCGCCACGATGGCCCGGCCGCGGCCCGCGTCGCCCGGCGCACCGGTCAGGGGCTCGGGGATCGCGTCGCCGACGATGCGATAGGGGACCAAACTCTCCTCGGCTCGCGCCGCCGTGACGGCGAGCGCCAATACGATCGGGACGAGGCGGGCGGCACGGCGCACTCGCCTCACCCGAACACGTCCCGGGTGATCGTCCGGTACCAGCCCTCGGCATAGGCCGCCTCCTGCGCGCGCACCGCGTCGGGCGCGTCGAGCGGGCTGATGCCGCCGGCGCCCGGCACGTCCGCCAGCAGCCCGTTGGTCGGGCGGAACACGCCCGCGATCGAGATGCCGTAATCGGGGGCGACGAGGCTCCAGCAGGTGTTGATGAGTCTCGGATCCTGCGGATCACGGCCGGCCAGAGCGTCGATCATCGCCTGCGCGCAGACCTTGCCCTGCGCATTGGCCGAGAAGGCGGATTTCGGCATCGCCCCGGCGATGGCCGCGTCGCCGATCACGTGGATGCCGGGCACCAGCCGCGACTCGAAGGTCACGGGGTCGATCGGGCACCAGCCGCTCCGGTCGGTGCAGCCCGCGAGCGCGGCGATGCGACCGGCGCGGTGGGGTGGGATGATGCAGGCGACGTCCGCCTTGTACTCGGCGAAGTCGGTGCGCACGACCATCGCCGCCGGATCGACCTCGCTGACCTGTCCGCCCGCGGCGAGCGGCACGTATTCGAGCACATCCGGATAGAGCTTGGCCCAGGCCGCCTCGAACAGCTTCTGCTTGGAGAAGGTGTCCTTGGCGTCGAGCAGGATGAGTTTCGCGCGCGGCTTCCGCGTCCTCAGGAAATGGGCGATCAGGCTGGCCCGCTCGTAGGGGCCGGGCGGGCAGCGATAGGGGTTGGCCGGCGCCGAGAGGACGACGGTGCCGCCCTCCGGCAT
>NZ_BPRD01000466.1 GCF_022179745.1 Methylorubrum podarium | reverse complement strand
GCCGCCAAGTACGGCGCCCTCTCGACGGGCCGGGGACGGGTCGTCATCGCCTGGAGGGTCGAGGCCGGCGTGCTGCATCTCGACTGGCGCGAGAGCGGCGGTCCCCCGGTCGCCCCGCCGACCCGCCAGGGCTTCGGCTCACGCCTGCTGCAGCGGGTGCTGACCACGCAGGTCCAGGCGCAGATCACGACGGATTACGCGCCGGAAGGGTTCCATCTGACGCTGGCCGCGCCGCTGCCAGAGCGCAACCCGGCGCTCAACCCGCTGGCGTGAGGGGCGGACGTACGTTGCCGCTCCATGGCCGGAAGGCCGATGTCGATCGTCATTCCCGAGGTTTCGCTTCTCCTCCGTCATCGCGAGCGTGAGCGAAGCGATCCAGCGCGCGACCTTTTCGGAGATGTCGCGCCCTGGATTGCCACGGCTACGCCTCGCGATGACGGAGGAGAGACCGAAGCGATCGAGCGGAAGAGACTGCGAAAGCCCTGTCCGCTCTCGCGTGACGGGCCGGTTAAGCCTCCGGCCTCAGGGAGACGGGCCGCGAGCCGCCCTCAGGCGGCGCCGCGAGCCTCCTCGCCCCCGGCATTCACGAAGCTCTTCAACTCGTCGAGCGAGCCGAAGGTGAAGCGGCCGCGCGGCGTATCCGCCTCGATCGAGCCGTCGGAGAACATCACGTAGGTGTTGGCGCCGGACGCGTAGGAGCCGACGGCGTGCCGTTCCTCGGAGGCGGCAGGCTCCGGCTCGGCTTCCGGGGGCACCGGCTCCTGCGGTGCCGGCGCGGCGGGTTCCGGCTCGAGCGTCGGTTCGATCGCTGCCGTCGGCGCCTCGGGTGCCGGGGTGGGCGCCGGCTCGTCGAGGAAGGAGCGCAAGCCGACCGGTTCGACGGCGGGGGACTGGACCTCGACCCGCTCCTCGTCCTTCTCGTCCGCGACGGGATCGGGGAGCGTCACCGGCTCGGGCTCGGGAAAGGCCGGCGCGGCTGCGGGTTCGGCGGCCCGGAACAGGTCGTCGTCGCTCGCCCGCGGCGGCGCG
>NZ_BPRD01000465.1 GCF_022179745.1 Methylorubrum podarium | reverse complement strand
GCGGGCGGCTTTTTCATGCGGGCGTGCCGCGCGTCAGCGCGTCGGGATCGGCGTCTCGCCGCGATAGTCATAGAAGCCGCGCTTGGTCTTGCGGCCGAGCCAGCCGGCCTCGACGTATTTCACCAGCAGCGGGCAGGGCCGATACTTCGAGTCGGCCAGCCCCTCGTAGAGCACCTGCATCACCGACAGGCAGGTATCGAGGCCGATGAAGTCGGCGAGCTGCAGCGGCCCCATCGGGTGGTTGGCGCCGAGCCGCATCGCCGTGTCGATCGATTCGACCGAGCCGACGCCCTCGTAGAGCGTGTAGATCGCCTCGTTGATCATCGGCAGCAGGATGCGGTTGACGATGAAGGCCGGGAAATCCTCCGACATGGTCGAGGTCTTGCCGAGCTTGGCGATGAAGGCCTTGGCCGATTCGTAGGTCGGATCCTCGGTGGCGATGCCGCGGATCAGCTCGACGAGCTGCATCACCGGCACCGGGTTCATGAAGTGGATGCCGATGAAGCGGTCCGGCCGGTCGGTCGATGCGGCGAGCCGGGTGATCGAGATCGACGAGGTGTTGGTCGCGACCAGCGCGTCGGGCTTGAGCGACGGGCAGAGCGTCTGAAAGATCTTGCGCTTGGTCGCCTCGTCCTCGGTCGCGGCCTCGATGACGAGATCGCAGGCGCCGAGGTCGTCGAAGCTGCGCGCCGCCGCGATGCGGGCCAGGGCGCTGCGGCGCTGCTCGTCGTTCAGCGTGCCCTTCTGGACCTGCCGCGTGAGGTTCGCGTCGATGAGCGCGAGCCCGGCCTCGATCCGCTCGGGATCACGGTCGTTCAGCCGGACGTCGAGGCCCGACGCCGCGCAGACATGCGCGATGCCGTTCCCCATCTGGCCGGCACCGACGATGCCGACCGTCTTGATCTCGATGCCCATACCCGTATCGCGTCCTACCTGCTGCGGCATCGTCCTCTCGACCGCATCCCTAGAATGCGGCACTGCAACAAAAGCGTCAAACCGGCCTCGAGCCGCAGGCGCTCGAGGCGGTCCGACGGTGTCGTGAGGCGCGCTGCCGATCCGTCTACCGATGCGTCACCGATCCTTGGCCTTCGCGATCTCGGCCTGCAAGTCCGGCACGACCTGAAACAGGTCGCCGACCAGTCCGTAATCCGCCACCTGGAAGATCGGCGCGTCCTCGTCCTTGTTGACGGCGACAATGACCTTCGAGTCCTTCATGCCGGCCAGGTGCTGGATCGCGCCGGAGATGCCGACCGCCACGTAGAGGTCGGGCGCCACCACCTTGCCGGTCTGGCCGACCTGCCAGTCGTTGGGGGCGTAGCCGGCATCCACCGCCGCGCGGGAGGCGCCGACCGCGGCGCCGAGCGCGTCGGCCAGCGGCTCGATCAGCTCCTTGAACTTTTCCGCCGAGCCGAGCGAGCGGCCGCCGGAGACGATGAACTTGGCGGACGCCAGCTCCGGCCGGTCGGACTTGGCGATCTCTTCCGACTTGTAGGCGGCGCCCAGCGCATCGGGCGCCGCGGCCGAGACCGCCTCGACCGGGGCGGCGCTGCCGCCTTCCTCCGCCGGCTTGAAGGCGGCGGTGCGCACGGTGATGACCCGCTTCCCCGCGCCGGCCTGCACGGTCTGGATCGCGTTGCCGGCATAGATCGGCCGCTCGAACGTGTCGGGCGAGACGACCTTGATGATGTCGGAGATCTGCGCGACGTCGAGGAGCGCGGCCACGCGCGGCAGGGTGTTCTTGCCCGTGGTCGTGGCGGCGGCCACGATCGCGTCGTAGGGCTCGGCGATCGCGGCGATCAGCGCGGCACTCGGCTCGGCGAGGTCGTGGTCGTAGACCGCGTCCTCGGCGTTCAGCACCTTCTCGATGCCGTCGAGCTTGGCCGCGGCCTCGGCCGCCGCCTTCGATCCGGCGCCGAGCACCAGGGCGTGGATGGGGGCGCCCAGGTTCTTGGCGGCGGTCAGCGCCTTCAGCGTGCCGTCCTTGATCTGCCCGTTGGCGTGCTCGACGTAGAGGAGCGTGGTCATCGGCGAAACTTCTCGAAAAGAGGGGAGGCGCGCCGCTCCCGGCCCCCGGTCGAGCGGCGCGCCTCCCCT
>NZ_BPRD01000464.1 GCF_022179745.1 Methylorubrum podarium | reverse complement strand
GAGGCGATCGGCATGCCGTTGACGGCGACGATCACGTCGCCCTTGCGGAAGCCCGCCCGGCCCGCGAGCGAGCCGTCCTCGACGGCGGTCACCGCCACGCCCTCGTCCGGCAGGTCCGCCTGCAGCTCCTCGCTCACCGCGGGCGAGGTGTTGACGAAGGTCGCGCCCGCGAACGGCGTGCGGGTGCGGACCTTGAGGCTGTCGCGGGGGCGCGTCTCCGGCGCGGGGCCGAGCTTGACCGGGATCGTCTGCCGCTTGCTGCCGCGCAGGATGCCGAGATCGGCCGTGCCGGAGATGCCCTTCAGGGCGTAGCGGTAGCCGAAGGCCTCCGGGTCATCGACGGTCTGGCCATCGACCGAGAGGATCACGTCGCCGCGCTTGAGGCCCGCCTCCTCGGCGGGGCTCTTGGCCTGCATGCTCGCGACCAGCACGCCGGTCGGCCGGTCGAGCCCGACGCTCTCGGCGATGTCGGGCGTCACCGTCTGCACCCGGGCGCCGAGCCAGGGCCGGCGCACGAGGCTGCCGCCGTTCTTGGCGGTCTCCACCACCGCGCGGACCATGCTGGCCGGGATGGCGAAGCCGATGCCGTGGCTGCCGCCGGACTGCGAGTAGATCGCGGTGTTGATGCCGACGAGATGCCCCTTGAGGTCCACCAGCGCGCCGCCGGAATTGCCCGGATTGATCGCCGCGTCGGTCTGGATGAAGAACTGGTAGTCCGACGAGCCGACCTGGGTGCGGGCGAGCGCCGAGACGATGCCCTGCGTCACCGTCTGCCCGACGCCGAAGGGGTTGCCGATCGCCATCACGAAATCGCCGACCTCGAGGTGGTCGGAATCGCCGATCGGCATCGGCGCGATGTCGGCGGGGCTCTTGATCTTGAGCACGGCGAGGTCGGTGCGGGGATCGCGCAGCACGAACTGCGCCTCGAACTCGCGCTTGTCGGCGAGCGCCACCTTCACCTCGTTCATGTTCTCGATGACGTGGTTGTTGGTGATGACGAGGCCCGAGGCATCGACGATCACGCCCGAGCCGAGGGAGCGCTGCGCCCGCTCGCCGGGCATGCCGCCGGGGCCGCGGCCCGGCCGGTCCTCGCCGAAGAAGCGCCGCATGAACTCCTCCATGGCGTTGGAGCGCGCCGAGCGCTTCTCGACATGCGAGGCGTAGACGTTGACGACCGAGGGTGCCGCCCGCTTCACCACGGGCGCGAAAGAGAGCTGGATCTCGCCCTTCGACAGGGGCACCGCCTTGTCCGACGACTTGTCCGAAGACTTGTCAGACGTGGCCTTCTCCGGCGCGGGCTTGGCGGGCGTGTTCGCCATCTGCGCGCCGACGGGCGCGGCGGCGAGGAGCAGCGCGGATACGAGGCAGGCCGGCAGAAGCGGCGAGGAGGGCATGCGGGGTCTCCCGGAGGTCGCTGGAGCGGTGCGGGCTATGTAGACCCTGCAACGTTGGCGGGCGAGGGGCCGGGGCGCCGGTCTCGCCCGCATCACCCGGCCGCTCGGCGGGCGCGGCCTTGTCGCTGCCGGACGAAAAAAAGGCAGCCGCCCGACAGGCGACCGCCCCGATTCCCTTAGGCTAGGGCCGCCGGTCTCAGTGCCAGCGGGCGCTGTCGTTCAGGCGGTTGGCACTACGCACGATCTCGCTGAAGCAGGTCAGCGAGGCGTCGGCCGCGCGCTGCATCTCCGACACCTGGAGCCGGATCGCCTCCGCCGGGGATTTGGCCCGGGCGAGCGCCTGGATGTGGGCGATGGCCGCCTCGCCCTCGCCGCGGGCGAAGGCGAACAGCTTCGCGTTGATCTCGGTGAGGGGCGCGAGCGTCGGCACGAAGGCGAAGCTCGCGCCGATGCGGACGGTCTGCGGCTTCGGCTGAGCGCCCTCGGCCGGCTCTGCCTCGGCGAGAGCCGGCAGCAGCGCGGTCTCGGCGAGCGTCTGCGCGAGCGTCTCGTTCGTCGTCTCGGCCGCCTCGACCGTCTCCCGCGCGACCGGCTCCGGAGCGGGCGCCTCCTCCGCCTCGGCGGCGACAGCTTCCACGGCGTCCAGGGCCGGATGCTCGGCCGGCCGGTCACCCTCGGCGGCCTGTGCCTCGGCCGGGGCGGATTCGGCGGATGATTCGAACGTCTCGGCGGCCTCTACGGCCGGGATGGCCGGCGCGTCGGCTTCGGGGGCCGGGCTCTTGTCGTCATGACCCTTGTCGTCATGGCCCGTTTCGGCCGGAGTCTCGGCCAGCAGCGCCTCGGCAACCTCGGCTTGCGGCGCGGTGACGGTCGGCGGCTTGGGGGTGGCGGGTGCTCCGGGCGGGCGTCCCTTGCGGCGGCTCGACGACATGGGCCTTCTCCTCGTTCGAAACCCTCGACCTCAGCGCGAATCCGGGGCGATCGCGGGACCGGCCGGCGCGCTGCGACGGAGCATAGCGTCGGAGCACGGGGTGTGCCGAGCCCGCAGGGCGCGGATTCGGACCCTCGTGCCCCGCGACGGGCCGGGGCGCCTGGGACGCCGCGGCCCGAAGCCGAGCCGGATTAGCGGGCGGCGCTCTGAGCGAGGGCACCGTACTCCTTGGCCTGGGCCTGGAGCGCGGCGAACTGGGTCTTGAAGAACTCGGACTGGATCTCGAAGGCCTCGCGCGGGTCCTTCGCGCGCACGACGCGCTGCGCGTAGTCGAAGGTGGTGTCGGCGTTGGTCTTCGCGTGGTCGAGGCTCTTGAGCACCGCCGCGTGCAGCGTCGACTGGACGGTCGAGGCCGAGTTCCGGAGCTGCTCGGAGGTCTTCACCGCACCGTTCAGGAACGTGCCGAAAGCGTTGCGGGCCTGATCGACGCTCTTGTCGGCGAAATCGCGGAACTCGGCGGGGATCTCGAAGCTCTGGGTGCTCATCTGTCTCTCCTGTCAGACGGACCGGGAGATTTCGGTTTCGGGGAGCCTCAGAGGCCTCCCCGCGGCGAACCGGCCCGCAGCTCATATGTTGCGGTGCAACATAAAAGTCAAGGACCGTTTCAGACGGCCGGCGTGAACTGATCGCACGAGTTCAGGAGCACGGTATGTTTCTGTGACAAATCAAAATTCCGCCTCTGATCCCGCCAGAAGAGGATCTGCGAGCGGCGGCGTGACCGGCATTATAATGATCAAAAATGCTCCTTGCCAAGGGTGGCACCGCGCGGATGGGCCGGCACGGAGTCGGCGGCGGCGCGGGTTATGCCGCACTGCCGCATAATGTATTCCCTTTCGAGCCGGCCGTAGAGCGCCAGCAGGGATCGGGCATGGGCGGCGAGCGTCAGCGGCGCCTGCCAGTACCGGTCGAAGGCGGTCCGGCCGAGACGGGCGGTCAGCGCGTCGTCCTTGAGGGCCCGGAACGCGGCGGCCAGCGCCGCGGCCTCGGGCTCCACGACGAAGCCGGTCTCGCCGTCCACGACCTTCTCTGCGGCACCGGAGCGCCGCGAGGCGACGGCGGGAATGCCCTGAGCCAGCGCCTCGTAGACGGTGAGCGGCCCAGTCTCGAGCCAGCGCGAGGGCGCGCAGACCGCCCGCGCCCGGTCGCGCAGGATCGCCGCGACCGCCTCCGGGCTGCGCCAGCCGAGCACCTCCGCGCCCTCCGCCCGCAGGCGCGCCTCCAGCGGTCCGGCCCCGATGAAGAGCGCGGGCAGCCCGGCCGAGCGCGCGGCCTCGGCGACGAGGTCCGCGCCCTTCTCCGGGGTGAGACGGCCGACGTAGACGACGGCATCACCGGTGGCCGGCTCCGCCGGCACCCCCTGCTCGACCCGCACGGGGTTGTCGATGCGGTGGTGCCGCACGCGCAGGGCGCCGAGCCGTCCCTCCATCCGCGCCCGGCTGCCGTCGCAGACATGGACGACGTCGAGCTCGGCCTGTCTCAGCGCCAGCCGCAGGGAGGCGGCGCGGCCGACCCGCACCAGCTTGTGCAGCCGGCTCTTCGGGTCGCAGGGCGCCGCGAGGCAGGCGCCGGAGAGCGGGGTGAGCGCGCAGGGCTCGGCCCGGTCGAAGCGGTAATCGACGCCGTTCGGGCAGGCGAGGGCGTAATCGTGCAGCGTCAGCACCACCGGAACGCCGCGGCCGAGCAGCACCGGCAGCACGGCGGGCGAGAGCGCGCGGGTCCACTGGTGCAGGTGGAGGCAGTCGGGCGCGCGCGGCAGGCCGTCGAGCGCCGCGGAGAGGCGCGCGGCGGCCTCGCCGTTCCAGATCCCCGACGCGGCGCCGCGCCACGCCGGCAGCGACCAGACGTCCGGCAGGCCGAGGTCGAGCCGGTCGATGCGCGGATGGTCGAGCAGGGGATCGACCGGCCCGCTGATCGCCTGGATGTAGGTGACCTCCGCGCCGGCCTCCGCCAGCGCGCGGGCGGATTCCACCGCGACCTTCTCGGCGCCTCCGCTGGCGGCGGCGAATTCGGCGAGGATCACCACGTGCATGGATGCGTCCCGCGCCGAGCTGGGCGCGTCGTCCCGAACGATGATCCGACTGTCGGACAAGGACGACGCTCCGAAGATCCGGCCGCAACGACGCGGCCAACATCCGCGCTCAAGGTTTACGGGCGATCAACTGCTTGCCGGTAAATGTGAGCGGACCGTCGAAAAGCTGACTGCCGGCCTCTGACAGCGACGACGCGCCGGGAAGAACCAGGAGCCGCCGTGCACGTCGTCCTCGTTCTCGACCATGCCCACATCAATGGCGGCCAGGCCAAGGTCGCGCTCGATTCGGCCGTGGGCCTGCGGCAGCGCGGGCACCGGGTCACGGTCTTCGCCGCGGTCGGCCCGGTCGATCCCCGGCTCGCCGCCTGCGGGGCGCGGGTGATCTGCCTCGGGCAGGACGACATCGCCTCCACCACCAACAAGCTCGCCTTCGCCGCCCAGGCGATCTGGAACGCCCGCGCCGCCGCCCGCCTCGAAGCGGAGCTGACGCTGTGCGATCCCCGCGACACGCTGGTCCACGTCCACGCCTTCGCCAAGGCGCTCTCGCCCTCGATCGGCCCGGCGATCCGTCGCTCGGGCCTGCCGTGCCTCTACACGATGCACGAGTTCTTCCTCGTCTGCCCCAATGGCGGCTTCTACGAGTATCCCGCCGACCGGATCTGTCACCGCACGCCGATGTCGGCGGCCTGCCTCACCACGAACTGCGATGCGCGCTCCTATCCGCGCAAGCTGCTGCGGGTGGTGCGCCATCTCGGCCTGGAGCACGTCGCCGGCCTGCCGGGCCTGTTCCGCCACGTGGTCACGATCAGCGCGCTCCAGGAGCGGGTGATCGCGCCGCTGCTGCCCCCGCGCACGGTGTTCCACCGGATCGACAACCCGATCTCCGTCGA
Organism: Methylorubrum podarium; assembly: GCF_022179745.1. Taxonomy (GTDB): domain Bacteria; phylum Pseudomonadota; class Alphaproteobacteria; order Rhizobiales; family Beijerinckiaceae; genus Methylobacterium; species Methylobacterium podarium. Next base: position 8,423 of record NZ_BPRD01000464.1, on the reverse strand, counting down.
GCGGCAGCCGCCGGAGCGGGACGGCGGCGGCGACTTCCTGTTCGTCGGCCGCATCTCGACGGAGAAGGGCGCGCCGATCTTCGCCGAGGCCGCCCGGCGGGCCGGCATCCGCCCGGTCTTCGTCGGCGACGGGCCGAGCGCGGCGGAGCTGAAGGTCCGCTACCCCGAGGCGGTGATGCTCGGCTGGAAGACCGGGCCGGAGGTGCAGGCGCTGATGCGGCGGGCCCGGGCGCTGATCTTCCCGAGCATCTGGTACGAGGGCCAGCCGCTCACCGTCTACGAGGCGCTCGCCTGCGGCTGCCCGGTCATCGTCTCCGACGCCTGCGCCGGGCGCGAGGCGGTGGAGGACGGCGAGAACGGGTTCTGGTTCCGCTCGGGCGATGCCGGCGCGCTCGCCGCCCACCTGACCCGGCTGTCGGACGACGGGCTCGCCGCCCGCATGGCCGAGCGCGCCTACGAGCGTTACTGGTCGGCGCCGCTCAGCGTGGACGTGCATCTCGACCGGCTGGAGCAGGTCTACGGCCTCGTGATGCGCGAGGCCCGCCCCGTTCCCCACCCCACCGAGCGGCCGGGCCTGCGCGGTGCCGCGCCCGCCGGGCCCTGACGCGTCGCCACGAACCAGGACGGCCGCGCCCGCGTTGGTCCGCATCGGAGCCGCATGACCAGAACCGCATGGCGGCGCATGGCGACAGACCCGCGAGGTGCCCCTTTGTCCGACAAGACGCAACCGACCGACGAGACCAAGCCCAAGGGCGTCCAGCAGGATGGCAAGGGCGACCGCTCGCTCGCCGAGAACCGGAAGGATGAGAAGGACGAGCGTCTCGACGAGGCGCTGGAGGAGACCTTTCCGTCGAGCGATCCGGTCTCGGTGAAGATCACGAAGTAGGGGCCGGGCGGGCGATCGGCCCGCCCATCCGGCTCACGCCGCGAGGTCCGGTTTGCGCCGGATCAGCGCACCGGCCTGCGCGGCGGGTGCCGGGCGGCCGAACAGGTAGCCCTGCACCTCCTCGCAGCCTTCTTCCCGCAGATGCGCGAACTGGGCCTCGGTCTCGACGCCCTCGGCCACGGTGACGATGCCGAGGCTCGCGCCGAGGCCGATCACTGCCCGCACGATCGCCGTCGAGTGCGCGTTCTCGCCAAGCTGGCTGACGAAGGAGCGGTCGATCTTGATCTTGTCGAAGGGAAACTTCTGCAGGTAGCTCAGCGAGCAGTAGCCCGTTCCGAAATCGTCCATCGCGATCCGCACGCCGAGATCCCGCAGGGCGTGCAGCGTCGCTACGTTGGCCTCGCTGGCGGCGAGCAGCACCGATTCGGTGACCTCCAGTTCGAGGCGGTGCGGCGCGAGCCCGGACAGGGCGAGCGCCTCGCGCACCGTCGCCACGAGGCCGGGATCGCGAAACTGGACCGGCGAGAGGTTCACCGCAACGCGAACCGGATCGACCCACAGGCTGGCCTCGGCGCAGGCCTGCCGCAGGACCCAGGCGCCAATCGGCACGATCAGACCCGATTCCTCGGCGAGCGGCACGAACTCGGCCGGTGAGATCGCCCCCTCGACGGGGTGGTGCCAGCGCAGCAGGGCTTCGAACCCCACGATCGCCCGCGAGCGGACGCCGACGACCGGTTGGAAGGCCAGGGCGAGATCGCCCCGGGCGAAGGCCTCGTGCAGGTCGGTCTCCCGCCGCCGCCGGGACCGGGCCCAGCTGTCCATCGCCGCCTCGAAGCCGTGGGCGACGCTGCCGCCATCGGCCTTCGCCCGGTAGAGGGCGAGGTCGGCGTTGCGCAGCAGCGTGTCGGAATCCGTTCCGTGCTCGGGCAGGCGCGCGATGCCGATGCTCACGCCGATCTGGCATTCCCGGCCGCCGAGCCGGACCGGGCGCGACAGCGCCTCGACGATCCGGTTGGCGATGGCCGCCACGGTCGCGGGATCGGGATCGCGCAGCAGCACCGCGAACTCGTCGCCGCCGAGCCGGGCGACCAGATCCTCCGCCCGCAGGCAGGCCGTGATCCGCTCCGCCACCGTCCGCAGCAGGGCATCGCCCGCGGGATGGCCGAGGGTGTCGTTGACGAGCTTGAACTTGTCGAGGTCGAGGCAGAGCAGGGCGGCGCCCGCGCCGGTGCGGGCCTGCTCGGCGATCGCCTCGGTGAGGCGCACCGCGAACAGCGTCCGGTTCGGCAGGCCCGTCAGCGCGTCGTGGTGGGCCATGTGGGTGATGCGAGCCTCGGCACGGCGCTGCTCGGTGACGTCGATGGCCGCGCCGAGGAGGGTCGGGCGCCCCTCGAAGGCGAGGCTGCGCTCGAACAGCGTCACCTCGATCCACGAGCCGTCGGCCCGGAGGTGACGGTGCAGGCGGCCGTCGCGGGCGAAGCCGCAGGCGCCGGCCTCCGACAGGTCCGGCAGGCTCCGGGCCAGGAAGGCCTCGCGGCTGTAGCCGTAATGGGCGATCGCCGCCTCGTTCACCGCGACGAAACGGGCGGTTTCCTGATCGACCAGCCACATCGGCAGCGGGTTGCTCTCAAACAGGAAGCGGAACGAGGCCTCGCGCGCCTTGATGTCGCCGACATCGGTCATGGCGACGGCGATGAGGTCGCCGATGGCCCGTGCCTCCACCTTGAGGTGGAGCACCGTCCCGTCGGTCCGCGGCGTGGCGAGTTCGAACACCGCCCGGTCGGCGCATCCCAGGACGCCCGACAGCCGCTGGGTCACGCCGAGCCGCACGGGAACGAGATCGCCGAGCCGCTGCCATTGCAGGCTCGGGACCGGCCGTCCGAAGATCTCGGCGGCGCCCTGGTTCAGGGCGACGATCTTGAAATCCGCGACCGCGCCGTCGGCATCGCGGATGGCGCCGAGGGCCATCAGCCCCTGGCCGGTGGCGCCGAACATCGCCTGCATCAGCTCGGTGCGCACGCCGTTGCGATCGACGTGGACGAGGAGGAGGGGGGATCCGCTGCCGTTGGCGAGGGGGACCCCGACGAGACTCCAGGTGGTGACGACGCCGTCGGTGATGCGGTCGCAGCGCGCGCCCGCCGGCTCGCCGGTGCGCAGGGCGGCGACACCGATCTCCTCGATCGGCCGGCGGATCTCGTCGGGGATCTCGGCGAGCGGCCTGTCGTGGATCTCGTCCTCGATCCAGTCGCGGAACCCCGGACCGCCCCACAGGATCCGCTCGGCCCGGCCGTCGCGGGTGGCGATCAGGGCGAAGCGGTCGGCCAGACGGCCGAGTCGGCCGAGGACGACGGCATCGTAGCTCGGCATCGCCCCCGGGCGGGTCCGGCAGCTGCGCCAGTGCTGGATCAGCGCGGCGGCGTGCGCGTCTGATGACGGGATGGACAAGCGAAGGCCGTGCTCCGAGGAGATCGGACCACGGCCTAAAACAGAGTCCGTTGAGGGAAAGTATATGAGCCGGCTATTCGCACCGGACGGAAGACGCATCCCACCCTCGACCAGCACAAGTCCGGTCGAGGTGGGGACAAGTCTTGGTCACTGCTCCAGCAGGCGCCGGGCGATGACCTGGGCCTGGATCTCGGCGGCGCCCTCGAAGATCGAGAGGATGCGCGCGTCGCACAGCACGCGGCTGATCGAGTATTCCAGCGCGAAGCCGTTGCCGCCGTGGATCTGCAGGGCGTTGTCGGCCGCCGCCCAGGCGACGCGGGCGCCGAGCAGCTTCGCCATGCCGGCCTCGAGGTCGCAGCGCTTGCCCTCGTCCTTCTCGCGAGCGGAGAAGTAGGTGAGCTGGCGGGCGATGTTGATCTCCACCGCCATCATCGCGAGCTTGTCGGCGACGCGCGGGAACTCGACCAGCGCCTTGCCGAACTGCACCCGCTCCTCGGCGTAGCGCAGGCCGATATCAAGGGCCGACTGGGCCACGCCGATGGCGCGGGCCGCGGTCTGGATGCGGGCCGATTCGAAGGTCTGCATCAGCTGGGCGAAGCCCTTGCCCTCGACCTCGCCCAGCAGGTTGGCGGCGGGCACGGAAAAGCCCTCGAAGGAGAGTTCGTACTCCTTCATGCCGCGGTAGCCGAGCACCTCGATCTCGCCGCCGGACAGGCCGTCGACGGGGAAGGGGTTCTCGTCCGAGCCGCGCGGCTTCTCGGCGATCAGCATGGAGAGGCCGCGATGGCCCTTCTCCTCCGGCTTGGTCCGCACGAGCACGGTCATGATGTCGGCGCGCACGGGGTGGGTGATCCAGGTCTTGTTGCCCGTGATCTTCCAGACGTCGCCCTCCTTCACCGCCTTGGTGCGGAGCGAGGCGAGGTCGGAGCCGGTGTTCGGCTCGGTGAAGACGGCGGTCGGCAGGATCTCGCCCGACGCGATACGCGGCAGGAAGCGGTTCTTCTGCTCCTCGGTGCCGCCGCACAGGATCAGCTCGGCGGCGATCTCCGAGCGGGTGCCGAGCGAGCCGACGCCGATATAGGCGCGGGACAGTTCCTCCGAGACCACGCACATCGCGGCCTTGGGCATGCCCATGCCGCCGTATTCCTCGGGGATGGTGAGGCCGAACACGCCGAGTTCGGCCATCTTCTCGATGATCGGCATCGGGATGTAGGCGTTCTCGAGGTGCCAACCTTGCGCCTGCTCCACCACCTCGGCCTTGCCGAAGCGGCGCATCTCGGAGCGGATCGCCTCCATGTCCTCGTCGAGGCCCGAGTGGCCGATCGTGGCCGCCCCCGAGGTCGTGGCCTCGCGGATCCTGGCCACCAGCGCGGCGCGGTTGGCCGGCGTGTTGCCCTCGGCGATCGCGGCGTCGATGGCCGGCGTGCGCAGGGACGCGAGTTCGGCGCTGGTGAAGCCGAGCGCGGTCGGGCGGACGATCTCGCCCTGGCTCATCGGGATGCCGCCGAACATCTGGTCGAGGTACTCGCCGACGCCGATCTTCACGAGCAGCGCCTCGGTCTCGCCGAAGGTCCCTTCGCCCTGCAGCCGCGCGGCGTAGTCGGCGAGTTCGCGCACCGCCTCGCCGTAGGTGGCGAGCCAGGACAGGCCGTGGGCGGCGTGCTGCTCGCGCTCCAGCGCCCCCGCGTCGAGCTTGCCCTCGGAGCCCGTCACCCGCGCCTTCACGCGGGCGGTCGCCTCGGCGACGAGGGCCTTGGCGCCCGCGGCGGCATCCTTGGCCAGGGCGACGAAATCGGTCGGGTCGTTGGCGGGCCGGACGGCGGGGGAAGCTGCCATGTGGGTCTCTCTTCCGAAGCGCTCCGAGCCGAAATGGGTGCCGGTTCGGCGTCACGGAGCGCGGTTACAAGGAAAGCGGTCTGATGGTTCCTTTATAGGCTGGATCGCCGGCACAATAGTGGTTTCTCATCGCCGCATCCCCCGTCTTTAGGCTGAATTCATCATACGATTCACCGAGTTGAACGGGTTTGAGGACCACTCGCCAGCCCGACGCCGCCGGCCGCGACCGCCATGCCCGCGATCTGGATCGGGGTCAGCGTCTCGCCGAACATGAGGTAGGCGATCACCGCCGAGACCGGCGGCACGAGGAAGAGCAGCGAGGCGACGCCGGCCACCGCGCCGCGCCGGATCAGCGCCAGCAGCAGGAGGATGCCGCCGACCGAGTTGACGAGGACCGACCACGCCATGCCGAGGCCGAGCGGCAGGCTCGGGTCCAGATGCGTCTCGCCGGCGACGAGGGCGAGCGGGACCGCGAAGGCGGTGCCGCCGACGAATTGCAGGCAGGCATTGGTGACGAGGTCGGCGCCGGCGCCTTTCCGCTTCTGCCACAGCGTGCCGGCGGTCATCGCCAGCATGGCGGCGAGCGAGACGGCCAGCGCGGCGGGCGGAATGCCGGCGGCATCGACGGCGCCGAGCTTCGGCCCGAGCACCAGTCCCGTCCCGACGAAGCCGAGCCCGATGCCGGCCCAGCGCCGCGGCCCGACCCGCTCGCCGAGCAGCGGCTGCGACACGGCCGCGGTCAGGAGCGGCTGCAGGCTGCCGACCAGGGCCGCGATGCCCGCGGGCAGGCCGCGATGCACCGACCAGAACACCCCGGCCACGTAGATGCCCTGCATCAGCACGCCCGCGACCATGCCGTCGCGCCAGCCGGCGCGGCTCCGCGGCCAGCGGGCGCGAAGGACGAAGGCGATGCCGGCCAGCACCACTGCCACGAGGGCCAGACGCAGAGCGACGAAGGCCAGCGGCTCGGCGTAGGGCGCGACGTAGCGCGCGGCGACGAAGCCGCTCGCCCAGATCAGCACGAAGGCGGCGGGGATCAGGCTGGAGGCAAGGCTCGACATGGCGCCCGGCAGGCAGCACGCGGGGGATCGGATGGCAATCGGGAAAACCGGAAGGCGGCCATGCTCCCGCGGCGGCCGAGATTGACGCGCACCGCCCGATGGCCCGTATGGAGCGGCCCGACCCGACTCAGCCAGAAGACGCCGGTCCAGCCCCTTGAGCCGCCTAAAAAAAATCCTCGACGTGACGGGGCTGGCCGCGCAGCGCTTCGTCGCCCATGACGGCTGGGCGATCGCGAGCCACATCGCGCTGTCGATGCTGACCTCGCTGTTCCCGTTCCTGATCCTGCTGGCGGCGCTCGCCGGCCTGATCGGCACCAAGTCGCTCGCGGACGAGGCCGGCACGCTGATCTTCGACGCGGTGCCGCGGGAGGTCGCCAAACCGATCGTCGGCGAGGTGCATCGCCTGCTCACCGAGCAGCGCGGCGGCGTGCTGACGATCGGCGCGCTGCTGGCGCTCTACTTCTCCTCCTCGGGGGTGGAATCCCTGCGGGTCGGGCTCAACCGCGCCTACGGCATCCGCGAGATGCGGCCGTGGTGGCTCACCCGGCTCGAATCGATCGGCTACGTCGTCTGCGGCGCCTTCTCGATGCTGGCCTTCGCGCTCCTCGTGGTCCTGGGGCCGCTGATCTGGCGCCAGCTCGTCTTCGTCGCGCCGGGGCTGGAGCCGCTGGGGCTCACCGTCGCCATCGGCCGCATCGGCGTCACCGCCTTCCTGATCGCCTTGGTGCTGGTGATCGCCCACAAATTCGTCGCCGCCGGGCGCCGTCCGGTCCTGTCGGTGCTGCCGGGCATCGCCGTGACCATGGGCCTGTGGTTCCTCGCCGGGCTCGGCTTCGGCTACTACCTCGACCGCTTCTCGAACGCCTACGCCTCGACCTATGGCGGCCTCGCCACCGCGATGATCTTCCTGGTGTTCCTCTACTGGCTCGCGGCGATGTTCCTGTTCGGCGGCGAGGTGAACGGCACGGTCATCGCGGCGCGGCGTCAGCGGCTTCAGGCGCGGATGCGGGCGCGTCAGGCGGAGGCTGCGGGGGTGACGGCAGCGAATCCGCTGCCGTGATCGGTTCCATGAGCTTGCGCTCGCGGGCGAGGTCCGCGAGCCGCTCGATCCGGATGTTGGGGGGCGGCACGTCGATCACGAAGCGCTCGGCCATCTCGCCGAGGACGAAATCGGGACGGACCGTTTCGAGGTAGTGCCAGTCGATCCCCGTCGACCACAGGAAATGCACCTCGCGGAAGGTGTCGGCGAAGAGCGCGGTCAGGGTCGCGACGGGGCTGTGGGCGGTGTGCTGCGCGTAGGAATCGCCGAAGATCACGAGGCGGCGCGGATCGGCTCCGGCGTCGTCGTTGCGGAACACCGCGTGGGTGCCGAGATGGGCGTCGCCCCCGCGCCCGAGCGCCTCCATCTCCAGGAGGAGCGCGTTGGCGTGGACGCGCCGGGCCGCGCTCGCCAGCGCGGTGCCCTCCGCGAGCTCCGTGCGGTGGGGCGCGAACTTGCGGCCGAGATCGCCCGAGAAGGGGAGGGGCGTCGGGTCGCGCCGGGTCTCGATGTCGTCGCGCGGGGGCACGCCCATCCGCGCCAGGATCGTGCGGTAGGCCAGGGCGCAGCCATGATGCGTCCAGTGGGTGTCGGTGCGCAGATAGAGCGGCGGCCCGTCCCGCTCCGCCCGGAACGCGCCCGCGAGATCGACCCAGGCGCGGGCGCCCGGCGAGGCGGTGAGCCAGCGCGCGAGTCTCAAGGACGGGGCGCGGCCGGGGTCGAAGGCGAGCCCCTCGGCCCGCTCGGGGTAGACGGTGAGCTTTTCCGGCGCGAGGGCGTGAAGATAGGTGGCGCCGAGCCGGGCGCAGCGCCGCACGCGCGTCGCGATGATCCGGCGCCAGCGCCACAGCGTCGCCCGCGCGACGCCCGGCCGGCCGTACTGCTCCAGCACCCGGTTGTTGCCGCGGATCAGGAAGAGCTCGCCGTCCCGGCCCTCGTAGACGTCGGCGGCCGGATCGGGGGCGGGGGTCATCGCGTGGTTTTAGCGGTGCGGCGGACCGCCCGCCAGAAAAACCCTCCCCCCGCTGGATCTCGGGCTTGCCCGAGATCCACAAGCATCGTCCCAAGTCGGGTCTGCCCGACTTGGGTGGGGGAGGGTGCCCGCGGAGCGGGCGGGAGAGGGGCCGGCAAAGGTCTTTCCGGAAGCGGCGCTCCC
>NZ_BPRD01000463.1 GCF_022179745.1 Methylorubrum podarium | reverse complement strand
GCCATCGACGTTCGAGGGCGCAGACCGCTTGAGGTCGCGATCTAGCAATCGCTCTGTTGGACATGCTGCGCTCGCTGAACACCGTGAGGCGCGTCGTTCTCACATCCTGCCGCAGCCGCAGTTTCAAGACATCAGTTCGATATGCCCGGAACCGATTCGTCGAGTGGACCGTACTCTGAAAATAACGGTGCCGAGGCTTCCGTTGCGCCCTAATCGCGTTCTGCGCCTCAGGTGTTCCGAGGTGAGTCGAGCCTTTCAAGTGGTCAAGCCATGAGTGCGAAACGGAGAGTCTACTGATATCAGAACCTTGAAGGTCCATCCATAAGCAAAATCTATTTTCCTGCCCCATTTGATCAAGCATCCAGATCTACACGCGATCATTTTAGGGCTGAAGGCCTCCGCTCTGTTCGAGACACTTGCCGAGACCGATTCAGATGGAGCTGCGGACGCGTATCACGATGCGCCTAGAGAGGCCCCGGCTGCAGGCCTCATCCAGGCCAACGTCGCCCCGGGAGGTTCGCATCGTCCTGCCGGAATACGGATCGGACCTCGACGGCCTCACTCCAAAGCCTGGCATCGATCCGCGTCTTTTCCACGACCGTATGTCCGACTCGATCGATGCGATCGGGCAGCCGACCGAGGGGGGCAGGCGGACAACGAGGCGGCTCTCGCCAGCGGCACGCTCCTGACCTGATGAGCGATACCGACGCATTGAGCAATGGAGACCGGACGATGATCCGGGCCCTGTCCTTGGTCCTTGCTCTGGTTCCTGTCTTCTGCGCCGGCCCGGCACGGTCCTGGATTGCGGAGCAAGGCCGGGTTCGCATCGTCTACGAGGTCCCGAAGGCGCCCGAGGCGCACACGATCTACAGAGAGATGCGCGCGCGACACCTGCTCGAAGGCTTGCGCGAAACCCTCGGCATCATCCGATTGCCGCGCTCCCTTACCCTCCGCCTCGCCGAATGCGGCGGCGAGGTCAACGCCTGGTACGCGCCGACGACGCGGTCGGTCACCGTCTGTTACGAATTCATCCAAGACGTGCAGAGCCGGGCGCCGAAGGATGTGTCCCCGACAGGCGTGACGCGCCACCAAGCCATCATGGGATCGATCGCGCACGTGTTCCTGCATGAAATCGGCCACGCGCTTTTCCACCTGTTGGACGTGCCCGTCCTCGGTCGAGAGGAGGACGCCGCCGACCAATTCGCCGCCCTGCTCCTGCTGCGTCTCGGCCCGGCGCAGGCGCGGAAGATCATCGACGGCAGCGCATTCCTCTTCGCGAGCTACGCCGGGGAGGAGAAGATGGAAAAAGGGGACTTCGCAAACGATCACGGGCTGTTCCGGCAGCGCTTCTACAACCTGCTGTGCCTCGCGTATGGATCGGATAAGCGTACCTTCGGCTATCTTGCCGACCGTGGTGATCTGCCGGAGGAGCGGACGGCGAACTGCGCCGCCGAGTACGACCAAGTCGCATTTGCCATGGACAGGCTGTTCGGCCGCCACCTGCGCAGCGACCGCATGGCGAGAGAACGGACGCGCCGGGGCTTCCGCTGGACGTTCTGACGGCGAAACCTCCGGAGAGGCCGCGATGAAGCCCGGCCAGTCCCATCGGATCAAGCCCCGGTGACGACCTCGTTCTACGGTTCTCGCCGCCAACCTCCGGCGTTTCGACGCCGGTCGTCGAAACCGGTCGGAGAAAAGCGCGCTGGCGTTAGCGTGCCGGTCGCCCGGTCGGTCCCCGTTTCCGGTGGAGTGTCCCATGACGAGAGCATCGAGACTGATGGCCCTCGCTGCCTTGACCTTCGCGGCCCTGCTTGGAATGAACTCGTCCGAACCGGGCTGGATCGGAGTCGGCAGGGCCGAGGCGGCGGGCGGCTGCGGGCCCGGCTTTCACCGAGGACCATACGGAGGTTGCCGGCCACACGTTTACGGCAGCCCTTACGGCGCGTGGGGCGGCCGCGCCTACGCCTACCGAGGGGGCAGGGTCTACGGCGGGCGCGCCGTGTACGGCCGGCGGGTCGGCGGGTTCCACGGGGGGCGCGGGTTCCACGGAGGCCGCGGCTTCCACGGGGGTGGCCGCTTCCGCCGCTAGGGCCGGGCTCCCCGCTGGCTGAAGGTGCTTGTCATCCGCATCCGGCCCTTATCAGGTCCGAGGATCTCTGACTGCCATGGATGACCTGTCGCGCTATTCGGTCATCGAGCCTGCGCGGGGCGGAGGC
>NZ_BPRD01000462.1 GCF_022179745.1 Methylorubrum podarium | reverse complement strand
CCCGCGTGGTGCCGTAGGAGGCCTTTCAGCTCCTACCCCATCCGCCCGATCGCTTCGGCCGCCGTCGCTCCGCTCCTCCCCTTTGTGGGGAGGAGGCAGGAGGTGGGGGGGGTTCAGGATGAGGCGGTGCGGTGCCTTCTGCACTACCCCCACCCCGAACCCCTCCCCACAAGGGGGAGGGGAAATGCCAGGCTCATACCGAAGGAATCAACCGGACACCGCGTCAGGCCGGCCGCTCCGAAAAGATCGCCTTCTTGACGATGGCGTGGACGCCCCAGTTGCCGTCGACCACCTGGGTGATGCCGAAATCGACCGCGACCGACATCAGCGAGATCGCCTCGTCCTCGGTCAGACCCTTCGCCTGCATCAGGAACTGCCGCATCTTGCGGAAGGCGTCGCGCATGGCGAGGTCGATGGAGGATTTCTGGAAGATCGCGTTCTGCGCGTCGGCCCCGAGGTCCTTGAGGTAGTTCGGGTAGCTGAAGCCCGAGAGCACCCAATCCTCGCTGGTCTCGATCATCGGGAAGTCGAGGGCCTCCAGCGAGGTGCCGGCGAGATCCGCCTTCTTGTGCAGGATGAACTGGAAGGTGCCGGTGAGCGAGCACTCGATCGCCGTGCCGCAGAGTTCCGAATCGCCCTGGCTCGCGTGGGGGTCGCCCACCGAGAACAGGGCCCCGGGCACGGCGACGGGGTAGTACATCGTCGCGCCCTTGCCGATGCGCCAATTGTCGATGTTGCCGCCGGTGTAGCTCGGCGGGATCGAGTTCACCATCTCGGCCTCGGCCGGCGCCACGCCCATCGTGCCGAAATGCGGGCGGATCGGCACGCGGATGCCCTTGAGCACGTCGAAGCTGCGCTTCGTCCGGGTGTGATCGACGGGCAGGCCCGGATAGTCGATGGTCGGGTGGTCGCGGCCGTCCGGATCGGTCACCCCCGGCCAGGGAAAGCTGTAGACGGCCTTGGCCCAGTCGCGCTCGCCGGACGAATCGACCTCGTAGATGGTGACGACCTCGCGTTTCTTGCCCCCCAGCATGTCGTTGTAGTGGTAGCCCCACCACGCCGCCGCGTTGCTGCCGAAGGTCCGGCCCTTGAATTTCGGGTTGGCGCAAGCGCGCGGCGCCACGTCGAGGATGCGCACCTCCAGCACGTCGCCGGGCTCCGCCCCGCGGATCGCCACCGGGCCGGTGCAGATATGGACGCCGAGCCCGCCGCCGGGGCCGAGCTTCGAATCCTCCGGCCCGGCGCCGCGGCGCGCCACGCCCTTCTTCTCCTTGGTCCAGAGGAAGACGCTCTCGGCACCCGGATCCCCGGTCACCATGCGCTCGGCATCGTCGTTGGCGTGGTGGGTCAGGGTCTCGATGGTGACGAAATCGCCCGAGGCGATCTCGACCTGGGGTTTGAGGGATTTCGAGAAGTAGCCCCAGTGCACGGTCTCGGCGTTGGCCGGCAGGTGGTAGTGCGCCGTCTGCGTCAGCCGGCTCCCGCTGCTCTGCGCCAGGGCCGGGCTCACCAGGGAGAGCCCGCCCGCGGCGAGGGCGGCGGCCCCGCCGGTGGCGACGAAGCCGCTCTTCAGGAAGGCCCGGCGCTCCGGCTCCATGTCGCGCCGGTAGCGCAGCCGATGCTCGGCGAAGGCAGCACAGGTCGGGTCGTCACCAAGGCACATTGCGGACTCCACGGGCGTTCAGCGCGCGGAAACCGCATGCAAAATGACAGCCAAGCTTGAGCTCCGCCCCCTCGCTCGGTTCGGGGGCGGGCTTCGTCGCGTGATTGGCTACTCCGATAGCGGGCCCGCGCCCGGCTCGGCCTCCGGTGCCGCCCCTTGCACGGCTCCTTGCGTGACCCCGGCCTGCGCCTCCACCACCGCCGCGGCGGTGACGTTGACGATGCCGCGCGCCGTCACGGAGGGCGTGAGGATGTGCGCCGGCTTGGCCGGGCCGATCAGTAGAGGGCCGACCGGCAGGGCGTCGGCGAGCACCTTGGCGAACTGGAAGGCGATGTTGGCGGCATCCAGGTTCGGGAAGACCAGGATGTTGGCCGCACCCTTCCAGTTCGAGCCCGGCAGCACCCGGTCGCGCACGAGTTCGGACAGGGCCGAATCCGCCTGCATCTCGCCGTCGGCCTGAATGTGGGGCGCGCGGGCCTGGATCAGTTCGAGGGCGCGGCGCATCTTCTTCGCCGAGTCCGAGTCGGACTGCCCGAAATCGGAGTGGCTCAGCAGCGCGATCTTCGGGGTCAGGCCGAAGCGGCCGACATGGCCGGCGCAGGCGATCGCGACGTCGGCCACTTCCTCCGCACTGGGATTCTGCCGGACATGGGTGTCGGCCAGGAAGTAGGCGCCCTTCTTCGTGACGATGAGGCTCATCGCCGCGAAGTCGAGCAGTTCGGGTGAGAGCCCGATGATGTCCCGGATGACGCGCAGCCGCGTCTCGAACCGGCCTTCGAGGCCGCAGATCAGGGCGTCCGCCTCGCCGCGGCGCACGGCGAGCGCGCCGATCACCGTGCTGTTGGTGCGCACCAGCGTCCGGGCGAGATCCGGGGTGATGCCGCGGCGCCCGGCGATCTCCAGATAGGTCGAGACGTAGTCGCGGTAGCGCGGATCGTCTTCCGGATCGATCAGGTCGAAATGCTCGCCGTGCCGGAGGTCGAGGCCGAAGCGCTTGATGCGGGTCTCGATCACCCGCGGGCGGCCGACGAGGATCGGCCGGGCGACGCGGTCCTCGACCACCACCTGGGCGGCGCGCAGCACCCGCTCGTCCTCGCCCTCGGCGTAGATGACGCGCTTGGGGTTGTCCTTCGCCTTGGAGAAGAGCGGCTTCATGATGAAGCCGGAGCGGTGGACGAACCGGTCGAGCGATTCCGCGTAGGCGTCGATGTTCTCGACCGGCCGCCCGGCCACCCCCGAATCCATCGCCGCCTTGGCCACGGCGGGGGCGATGCGCAGGATCAGGCGCGGGTCGAACGGGCTCGGGATCAGCGAGTGGGGGCCGAAGGGCCGGGCCTCGCCGCCGTAGGCGCGGGCCACAACGTCGGACGGCGCCTCGCGGGCGAGCGCCGCGATCGCCTTCACGGCGGCCTTCTTCATCTCCTCGTTGATCGCGTGCGCGCCGACATCGAGGGCGCCGCGGAAGATGTAGGGGAAGCAGAGGACGTTGTTGACCTGATTGGGGAAGTCCGAGCGCCCGGTGCAGATCATCGCGTCGGGCCGGCGCTCCTGAGCGAGGTCCGGCATGATCTCGGGATAGGGGTTGGCGAGCGCCATGATGAGCGGCTTCTCGGCCATCTTCTCGAGATATTCGGGCTTGAGCACCCCGCCCGCGGAGAGGCCGATGAACACGTCGGCGCCGGGGATCACCTCGGCCAGGGTGCGCGCCTCCGTCTCCCGGGCGTAGACCTCCTTCCAGCGGTCCATCAGCTCGGACCGGCCCTTGAAGACCACGCCCTTGATGTCGGTGACGGTGATGTTCTCGCGCCGGGCGCCGAGGGAGACCAGCAGGTTGAGGCAGGCGAGCGCCGCCGCGCCGGCGCCCGAGGTGACGATCTTGGCGTCGGAGAGGTCCTTGCCGGCGAGTTCCAGCGCGTTGAGCACGGCCGCCGCGACGATGATCGCCGTGCCGTGCTGGTCGTCGTGGAAGACCGGGATGTTCATCCGCTCGCGGCAGCGCTCCTCGACCTCGAAGCACTCGGGCGCCTTGATGTCTTCGAGATTGATGCCGCCGAAGGTCGGCTCCAGCGAGCAGACCACGTCCACCAGCTTGTCGACCTCCTTCTCGTTCACCTCGATATCGAACACGTCGATCCCGGCGAACTTCTTGAACAGGACCGCCTTGCCCTCCATCACCGGCTTCGAGGCGAGCGGGCCGATATCGCCGAGGCCGAGAACCGCGGTGCCGTTCGAGAGAACCGCGACGAGGTTCTGGCGGATGGTGAGGGTGGCGGCCTCCTGCGGGTCGTCGTGGATCGCCATGCAGGCGGCGGCGACGCCGGGGGAATAGGCGAGGGCGAGGTCGCGCTGGTTGCCGAGGGGCTTGGTCGCCTGGATCTCGAGCTTTCCGGGTTTCGGCAGTCGATGGTAGACGAGCGCCCCGGACTTCAGATCCTCGGACATATTGTCGGCCATGGCGATGCCGTCCTCTTTCACGCGTTCTTGCGCGCCCGCACCCTCTTCTTCCGGGGGACGCTGTTGAGGCATCTGTTGCAACGGCTGAGGCGGGGGCGCAACCCGCACAACGAAACCCGGCTCCACCTCGAAACGCTGGCGCGGCGCTGGAATTTCTTAATCGGCGCCTACTCTTACGGCCGGCCGAAGGTGCGCTTTCCCGAATCCGGGCGGCGGCTGACGATCGGCCGGTATTGTTCCATCGCCGACCGGGTCGAGATTCTCCTCGGCGGCGATCACCGGCTCGATTGGGTCTCAACCTATCCGTTCGCGGCGATGACCGGGCTCTGGCCCGGAGCGGACGCGCCTCAGGACTACCACGTCTCGCGCGGCGACGTGACCATCGGCAACGACGTCTGGCTCGGATCGGGCTGCATGATCCTGTCGGGGGTCACCGTCGGCGACGGGGCGGTGGTCGCCGCCCACGCCGTCGTCACGCGGGACGTGCCGCCCTACGCGGTGGTCGCCGGCAACCCCGCCCGCCTCGTGCGCCGCCGCTTCGACGAGGCGACGACTGCGGCTCTGGTCGAGACGGCGTGGTGGGATTTTCCGCACGCGACGGTGATGCGGTGGATCCCGCTTCTACAGAGCGGCCGGGTGGAGGAACTGATCGCCGCGGCGAGGGCCGAGCGCGAAGTTGCGGGACCGCCGCGATTGCCGTAACCGGCCCGCTCGATCGCCAGGAAGCCACGATTCATGTCCGACACGCCCCCCGACCGCCTCTCGGTGAACCCGAACAGCCCCCACTATGATGAGGCGGTCCTCGCCCGCGGCGTCGGCATCCGCTTCAAGGGCGTCGAAAAGACCAATGTCGAGGAATACTGCGTCAGCGAGGGCTGGGTCCGCCTCTCCGCGGGCAAGGCGCTCGACCGGTCCGGCAACCCGATGACGGTGAAGCTCAAGGGCACGGTCGAGCCCTATTTCCGCGAGGAGCCGGTCTGAGCCGGAGCCAACGGGTGAGAGAGGGAAGCGGCGCATGATCCGAGGCTTGATCCGGGGGTCGGCCGTCGCCCTCCTTGTCGGCCTGGCGCCCTTTTCGGCGCTGGCCGAGGGGTTCGCCCTCCGCGATCTCACCGCGCTCGAACCCGCGGCGAAATCCGCCCTCGGCGGCCGCTTCGCCGCCCGAGCCGAGGCCGCCCGGCTGACGCTCCTCTGCGCCGCGTGCGAGGGCAGCCCGATGATCGACGTTCTGCTCGGCCGGCAGGCCGACGGCACGGAGGGGCGGGTGCGCTCGGGGGAGACGCCGATCGCCAGCCTGGAGGCGCTCTGTCGGCAACGCGATCCGGAATGCCGGCTCACCGGCCTGTCCGTGGCGCCGGCGGTCGGGTGGATCAGCCTCTACCGGATGGGCTCGATGTCGGGGGCGACGGCGATCGTCCTGCGCGACGGCGATCTCCTGACGATCCGCTCCCTGGCCGGCGATGCCGCCACGGCCTCGCGCAACGCCCGGACCCTCGTCCAGGCCCTCGTCCCCCGCATCGTCGGGCCTTAAGCCGGCGGCGACCGTCCGGGGTGATGCTCTCCGAACGAAAGAACCCCGCCGGGGCGGGGTTCGGGGAGCGTTCGAAGGCCGGAGCGGATCAGACCGCCATGCGGTCCTCGCCCTCGACCGGCTCGCGCAGCACGTAGCCGCGGCCCCACACGGTCTCGATGTAGTTCTTGCCCTCGGACGCGTTCGCCAGCTTCTTGCGCAGCTTGCAGATGAACACGTCGATGATCTTCAGTTCCGGCTCGTCCATGCCGCCGTAGAGATGGTTGAGGAACATCTCCTTGGTGAGCGTCGTGCCCTTCCGCAGCGAGAGGAGTTCCAGCATCTGGTACTCCTTGCCGGTGAGGTGCACCCGCGAGCCGGAGACCTCGACGGTCTTCTGGTCGAGGTTCACGATCAGGTCGCCGGTGGTGATGACCGACTGGGCATGGCCCTTCGAGCGGCGCACGATGGCGTGGATGCGCGCCACCAGCTCGTCCTTGTGGAACGGCTTGGTGAGGTAGTCGTCGGCGCCGAAGCCGAGGCCCTTCACCTTGTCCTCGATGCCGGCCATGCCCGACAGGATCAGGATCGGGGTCTTCACCTTGGCGACGCGCAGGCTGCGCAGCACCTCGTAGCCCGACATGTCGGGCAGGTTCAGATCCAGAAGGATGATGTCGTAATCGTAGAGCTTGCCGAGATCGACGCCCTCTTCGCCGAGGTCGGTCGTGTAGGTGTTGAAGTTCTCGGACTTGAGCATCAATTCGATGCTCTGCGCCGTCGCGCTGTCGTCCTCGATCAGAAGTACGCGCATCGTGATCCCCACCGGACAGGCCGTTTCGGGGCGCTTGAGACAAGCCGCCGCCGGTCGTCCGCCGACGGCCCCGGCGGACGCTCCCTCATTCCCACTTTCGAAACGCTATTCCTTAACCGTTAACAAAAGCCGAATCCCGCTTGCAAGCTCTGTCTCTTTCGAGTCCGGCACCGATTCTCACCATGGTTGGCGATCTGTTCTCCATCCGCAGGGGCTTTTCTCGGGCGGGAAATCAGCCTCGCCCGCTAACCCCTTCATATCCCTAGAGTTGGCGTTTCTGTTGCCGAAAGGAGACGACGATCGTTCGTCGCCTTTTCGATTCGTGCGGACCGGCGGCGACGGCGTCGGATCGGCGGGAAGACGCCTTGGCGAAGAGCCCCGCGGTGTTAAGACATCGGCCGGTTCGGTGACGGGACGCGGTTAACGGGGTCGAGGTCGCATGACGCAGGAGAGCGGCTCCGGGGGGCTGGCGGCGGCGCTCGCGGCGCTCTCGACCGTCGAGACGCTCGAAACCTTCGGCCGGGTGACGGCGATCCGCGGCCTCCTGGTCGAGGTGGCCGGGCCGGTCTCCGCCATGCGGCTCGGCGGCCGCATCGACGTGGTGGTGGAGGGCGGCGGCGGGGCCGA
>NZ_BPRD01000461.1 GCF_022179745.1 Methylorubrum podarium | reverse complement strand
CCGGCTCGGCCGTGACGGTGAGCCGGTCCGCGAGGGGCTTGGCGGCGCGCCCCTGCAGGATGTCGCTCAAGGCATGGCCGGCGCTCCTCAGGCGTTCCCGGCTCCACGGCTCGCCATTGACGTCGAAGGCGCGCAGCAGGTGCGCCGCTGCGGATTCGCCCTCGACGACGGGCGGGATGATGGTCAGTCGCACCGACGTCCTCCTACGCGTCGTCCGGGTCGATGTCCGCTTGCGCGGTTCCCATCAGTCGGGTGAGCTTGTCGAACTCGATCTCCTTCAGCTTCGGGCAGGTCGAGATGTCGGGCACCCTGAACGGGTTCCGGTGAGGGCCGAGCTCGAAGATCTCGTCGAAGACGAATGCTAGGTGGTCGAGTTGGCTGATGCTCGGCGCGCCGCTTCGGATGGCGCGGAAGGCCGCCTTCTTGACGAGGTGCATCATCCGGCCGGTGTATCCCGCCGATGCCTTGAGCATGCGCTGGACCATGTCGTGCTCGGACAGGCCGGAGGGGGCCGGGAAGCCGAGCCGCGGCTCGATCAGCTCCAGGAACTTCGTCGCCTTCTTCACACAGGCCGCCGAGTGGCCGAGTGGCCTGATGGGCATGAAGATGCAGCGTCGGAGCAACTGGAAGTCCTCCTTGAGCACCCGCCTCAGCCACGGCATGCCGGAGAGCACGAGCGAGATGGGGCGCATCTCCGCCCCCGGCGGCCGCAGGGGGTCGTTCGGGTCCGGGAGGACGAGGTTCTTCAGCGTCTCGACCAAGGCCCGCCGCTCGTCGCCGGTGCGCCCGCGGAGGGCGTGGTGGAATTCATCGACCATGACGACCGACACGAGTTGGGCGTGCATCTGGTGGCGGACCCTGCGCCAGATGTCGTGCTCCTTCAGGGTGGCGCTGAGTTCCAGATCGGTCAGGGCGACGTACAGCGCGAGCCCCAGCGTCTTCAGGGTGCAGGGGCTGGGCGCCTTGATGAACACCAGCGGGCGCACGGGGCCGACCTCGTCACGGAACGGCACCAGGGACGGGCGCATCTGCAGCCGGGCGAGCAGATGCGACTTCCCGGCCCCGGAAGGAGCCGGAACGACAAGGCACTGGCCCTCGACGTCGTCGGCGAGGTCGGCCAGCATCTGGTCGAAGCGCGCGACCGCCTTGACGACGACGTCCGTGTTCACGTGGATCGTGTTCACGCGTCTCTTCCAGGCGCGCCGCTCCAGATCCTGGGGGCTCAGACGGGTGGCGAACCGCTCCCGGCGCGCGGGAACGGCCTCCTGCGGGGCGAGGACCGTGACGTCGGGGCGGAAGATGTCCGCTTCGTGGGCTTGCAGCATGCGATGGTCCTCACTCGGCAGTCCAGTTATCGGGATCGTCTGCATCGAACCCGATGTCGTCGGCCGCCGCCGCCGGCATGGTCGCCGCCGGCACGGTCGCCGCCGCGGTGACGGGCGGTGATCGTGCCGGCTCGGCGGCGACCGAGTCGTCCTGCGCCGCGCGGACCGGGCGCCCGCCGGTCTTGCGGCCCCCCTGCCCGATGCGGGGCGCAGGCGCCGCCTGGCCGTCGGCCGCGGCCGACGGCGCGGCCTTCCTCGGGCGCCGGGTCCGCAGCCGCTCGGCCTCGTGGGCGTTCTCGTCAGCGACGTCCCAGGCCACCTCGAACATCGGGTCGTCCGCGTGCTCGCGGAACCAGTCGACGTCGGTGCTGGCCAACCGCTGCGGCTTGACGCCGGCCTTGCGGCATTCGGCGCGAAGCAGCTCCATCGCGCGGACGAGGGTCGCGCGTGCGACGCGCTGGCCCTCCAGCGTCATGCGACGCGCCGTCCGGACCACGTCGCGCCACTCGGCAAGGGAGGTGCCGTCCGCCAAGGCGTCGTCGCAGGGAACCCTGATCCACCCGGCCTCCTCGTCCACCAGGACGAGGAGGTGGCCGAGATCGGACGCATCGACCTTGACGAGGAACTCCTCGCCGAAGTGGAAGCCTTTCCTGCGGCGGACGCCCTTCAGCTCGTCCGACTGGAAGGTGAGCCCGAGGAAGGTGATCCCGTGCCGCTGGATGGTCCTCGGGACCACGAGCGCGATGAGCGGGTCGAGGTCGTCGGCCGACGGCGGCAGGCGCGTGCCGTAGCCGATCAGGTCCTGCCAGCGCTGCAGGGGCGTGCGTCCCAGCAGCCCGCCATGCTTGCGGTTGTGATAGATGTCGACGACCCAGATCGTGAAGAATTCGATGAGCTGGGCGAGGGTCAGGGCGGCTTGCCCGACGCTGTCGTAGTCGCCCCGCTCGCGCACGTCCCGGAAGGTCCGGCCCGGCAGGTAGGCGCAGAAGTCGCGCGCGATCGTGCCGAGGGCCCGCTCGACCTTGCCCTTCAGGTGGGGCTTGCGCCGGGGCATGTAGCGAAGCTCGAACCGCAGCTGCCCGGCGGCCGCCTTCATCGAGCGGGAGTGGAATTCCCGTCCGTTGTCGAGCTTGACCACCTCCGGCACGCCGAACACGGGCCAGGACGTCTCGACGCGGACGCGGGTCAGGTCCTTCGGCAGCACCGCCATGCGCAGGCAATGCATCACCGAGGTCCAGGAGGGGCGCTCTTCGCTGAGATGGAACCCGACGATCATCCGGGTGGCCGCACAGATGGCGACCGTGAGCCAGACGCGCTTGGTGCGCTTGTCCTTCCGACGCCGGTTCCGCGCCGGGGTGCCGTCGCCTTCCAGAACCAGCACGTCGAGCGGCGTGTGGTCGATCTCGACGATTTCGAGCGGCCGCGTCGCCTGAGGAGCCTTCTTGACGTGCCGGAAGGCCTGCTCCGCCTCCGCGGGGCCCTGGCGGTGATAGATCTCGTCGAACCGACTGACGTTCGCCTTCACCCAGCGCCGGATGGTCATGGCGTCGGGCACATCGAGGGGCACGGCGCGCGTCTTGTTCTCGCGCTCGACCCGGCCCTGGATGAACAGGATGACGTGGCTGAGGGGGGGGCCGTTCCGGATGAGCCAGTCCTCGCGCACCCGCTCGGCGAGGATCACCTCGACTTCCGGGTCGAGGCGGAAACCCGCCCGCCCCTTCTGGTCGTGCAACGGGATCAGCGCCGCGAGGGCCCTGCCCCCCTTGCGCCAGCGCCCGTACCAACCCTTCAGCGAGGACCCGCTCACCCGTTCGAGCGGCACGTCGTCGGGATGGGAGCCCTCGTTCTCGATGACCCGTTGCCGACGCTCCGCCGCGACGAGCTTCGCGATCTCGGCGTAGCCCTTCAGGACCTTCTTGTGGGTCCGCTCGGCGAAGCACCGGTCGCAGGCCTGCATGTAGTCGAGGCGCATCAGCGCCGCGTCCTGCTGGCGGACATCGAACGTGTCGATGGTGCGGAGGAGGTTGTCCTGGACGCCTTGGGGCAGGCCCGCGGTCGTGTCCTCCACCAGTTGAAGGCGCCTCGGCTCGCCGAAGTAGAGGTCGGCCAGCTCGGCATGGCTCTTCGTGACCGAGACCGGCCTCGCCCCGAGCGTGCGCAGGGTGACGCCGCTCGCGTCGCGCGAGAGCACCTTGTGGTAGACGCCCTCGACGATGACGAGGGCGCCCTCCTGCAGGCGGATCTGGCAAGCGCCCATGTTCAACGCCGCCCCCTCCCGGGCTCGGACACGCGCAGCCGCCCGCTGCGGCAAAGGTCCAGCATCGCGGCCTCGCTCAGGAAAAGCGTGACGGGATCGGGCCCGAGCCGGCGCAAGAGGACGCCGGCCGCGGCGCGCGCGATGGCGTGGGGGATCCCGTCGACGAGCGCGACCGCGCCGCGGTGCGTGCGGATCTGAGACCGATCTCCTGTCATGGGGCTACCTCCGGCTCGGGGAACGGCGGACAAGGGCGTGGTCGTCGAACGGTCGGCCGGGTTCGGTGAGCTCGGCTTCCCCGCGCGCGACCAGGGCGACGACGGCCCGGAAGGCGCGGGTCCCGAGGCCCGAGGCCGCTCGGAGCTCCCGGACGCGGGCCTCGCCGCCGAAGCGGTCCAGGACGACGCGGATGGTGTGCTGCTCCGCCTCGTCGACGACGAAGCTTCGCTCGCTCGCGACGAGCGCCGCGTTCGCGACCCGGAGCGCGTCGATCTCGACCTCGGTCCAGAGCTCGAAGCCGTGGTAGCCGGCCGCGATGGCGCCCGCCGCCAAGCGGGGCCGGATCTCGTCCCAGCCGAGCCTGATCACCCGCTTCAGCGGCTTGACCTCGACGCAGAGGCGCCGCCCGTCGTCGATCTCGACGGCGAAGTCCGGCGTGTAGGTGTGCCACCGGACGCCGTCGTGCCACCGGAACGGGACGGGCTCCTCCTGGTAGCGCAGGACGGCGTCGTCCTGCTCCAGGAGGAGGATGAAATCCCGCGCGAGGAGGCCCTCGTAGGCCACCATGCGGTGGCCCATGCCCGGCTTGCCGGAGGGGATCTCGCCCGTGATGCAGTCCCGCCGTCCGGTGACGATCCGGCGGGACGGATTCGGCTTGCCGACATGCCGGCTTCGCAGGGTCCGGGACATCAGGCCCCTGCCCCGGCGCCGGGCATCCGCGCGGGCGCGGCCGCCGCCCCCAGGCGGATTGGATACCGCGTCACCCCCTCCTGCCAGCGGTCCAGCGGGGTCCGCCCGTCCCGGCGCGAGCGGCCGAGGTCGTGCTGGCTGAGCCAATCCTGCACCGCGGCCATCAGGCCGTCGGCCGTCGCCACCGCGGCCCCGGTCGCGGCGAGCCATTGCCCCAGGCCCGCCGCCGGCGCGGCCCCGCCCGCGGAGGCCGCCGGGCCGAAGCGCAGCTCGATCCCGAGCGCCGCCGCGGACCGCAGGACCGATTCGCTGCGGAACCGGGGGGCGTGGTCGAGCAGGAGGGCGTCCGGGAGACCGAGGCAGAGGCGGGCGACGCCGAGCGGCTCCGGCGTGGCTGCGGCCGGCCGGGCACCGAAGAGCCCGAGGACGGCGTCGCCGTCGGGCTCCGTCGTGGAGAGCCTCGCCGCGACCGTCACGCCGCTGTAGGCGTCCCGCGCGGTCAGCAGGTGGACGCGATCCGTGTCGAGTTCCGGCAGCGCGATGTCGAGGGTCTCCTCGCCGACGACCACCTCGCCCAAGGGGTGCCCGCTCGACATGTGCAGGAACCGGAAGACCTGCCGGGCGGGCGCCGCGGATCCGCGCGCCGGCGGCCGCATGCGGGCGCGGATCATCCGGCGAAGGGTGCCGGGCGCCGGCACCTGGTCGGGCGCGCACCCGCGGGCCAGGGCCTCTTCCCGGCACCGCTGCAGCGCCGCCTGCGTCAACAGGGAGAGCGAGGGCGCCGGCCGCAGGCGGGCCTGGGCGGCGGCCTCGTCGGCCACGGACCCGATCCAGGCGGCCCAGCGGGGCCGGGCCGGCACGGACCGCCGCCGGTCGGCGAGCGCGGCCACCTGCCCGCCGCTCGTGCGGAGCAGCCGCTGCCACCGCCTGACCTGCCGCAGCGACGGCCACTTGACGTCGTCCACCTCACGGCCGACCGCCGCGAAGGCGGCCGGCACGGCATCGGCGCCGCACGCGCCGGCCGGCAGGCCTTCCAGGGCCTGCACATAGGCCAGGCGCCGTCCGGCGCGGGCGCGCTGCGCCTCCGTCAGCTCCGAGAGGGCCGGCGGATCCGCCGGGGCGAGGGAGTCGCTCTGGACGGGAAAAAGTTCGAGCTGCGTCATGACCGCGGCGGTCCTCTGAAAGCCCGTGGCGGGCGTTGATGGAAGCTGGGCGAGGCGGCCCCGGCACTCGGGCCGGGGCCGGTCGTGCGGGCTAGTCCTCGGGCGCCTGGTCGTCCCAGGCCTCGGGCGTGAACTTGCCGGTGGGGTGGCCGAGAAGGAGGCCGAGGTCGTCGTCCCACGCGTCGAAGGCGGGATCGACGAAGCGGTCGCCGGCGGGCGGCTCGCCGCCGTACTGATCGGTCAAGGGCGTTCTCCTGGGGTCGCGAGGTCGGTGGCCCGGTCGAGGGCGTCCGTCGGACGGCCCCGGCTCGGCGGCATCAGGCGGCCGGGACACCCCAAGGAGGCGACACGCGCAGGCCCTTGCTTTCACGCGCGGGAGCTGGCATACGTGTCGGGCCTCGGCGTGTGCCTCATCCGGTCGGTGCGGTAGTTTCACGGTCGCGGTCGAAAAGGCTCGGACGTCGCTTGGGCCGGGGATTCCACTCCACTCCCCTTCCCGGCGCGGTCGAGCGATACACCTGCGGTGGCTTGGTGGTTAGACGCAGGTGATCTCAAGGCGTGCGGCCCTCGGGCCGTGCGCCTTTGTCATGACTCATGGGGCGCGACCGGAGCCGGTCGCGGAGGGTCGCGCGACCGCCCACGGCGGACGCGAACCGGTCTGATCTGGCCGGGCATTGTTACTCTCCCTCGAAGTCCCGGGACGGGACTTTACTCGGTTTCGCCCTGAGACGGCTGCGCCCGGAACTGGCCGAGCGCGTACCACATCTTCGCCTTCCGGTCGTGGATTATTTTCCCATCGCGCTTAAGCTTGGTCTTGGACTTCTCCGAGGCGTCGAGCTGGTAGCCGGCTTTCCGGACGACCTCGTTCACCTCGGCGCCGGACATCCCCCGGGGGCCCGCCTTCGCCAACGCCGTGACGATCACCTTCGCGACCGGGCCGGTGACCGCGGGCAGTTGCAGGGGCTCCGCCCCCGGCCGATCCGCATCCGCGGCCGCCCGCGGGAGGGCCACGGCCGGCGCGAGGCCGGAGCGCTCCAACGTGCCGATCAGGTGGTCGATGCCGGCCAGTTCGGTGGCGATCTCGCGAAGCTTCGCGGCACCGGCCAGCATCGCCGACCGCACGGCTTCGTGCATCTCCGCCTCGGCCTGCCG
>NZ_BPRD01000460.1 GCF_022179745.1 Methylorubrum podarium | reverse complement strand
CCCGCCGGCATCGGCGGTGACGTCGTACCATTGCAGCCACTCGACGGTCTTGATCCAACCGATGATGGCGAGCCGCACCTTGCCGTCGTCGGAGACGAGCCGCGGCGTGTCGGCGCGGGAGAAGCGCTCGATGAACGGCTCCTCGTCGGAGGTGGCAAGAACCCGCTCGATCGAGACGTCGAGCGCCTGGCTCAAGCGCCAGATCGTGGCGAGCGTCGGGTTGGTCTCGTTGCGCTCGATCTGGCTGATGATCGACTTCGCCACGCCGGACTGCTCGGCGAGTTCGGAGAGGGAAAGGTTGTAGGCCTTGCGCAGGCGCTGGATCGTCTTGCCGAGTTGGCCCGAGAGCACCTGCGCACCGCTGGCGAGATCCTTCGGCCGTCCGCGCTCGAGGCTTGCCGCTATGTCCTGCATCACGTCGGTCCGGTGAGAGTGCCCGCCGCGCCATCCGCGCGCCGACCACACCCTCGCGGGCGGATCGGATCACGAAGTCGTGGGCGGGGCACCGAAAGGCGTTCCGTTATCCGAACGAGCGTTTGATCTGTCAAACGCAAAACGAGGCCGCAGGCCCGGTTTCGACCCGGCGCGGAGCTATCGCCAGAGCGCGTAGAAGTGGTGGAGCGGGCCGTGGCCGTGGCCGACGGGCACCGAATCCGCGGCGCGGATCGCCGCCGTGACGTAGGTCTTCGCGGTTCCCACCGCCTCGGTCAGCCCCTGGCCGCGGGCGAGCCCGGCCGCCACGGCGGCCGAGAGGGTGCAGCCCGTGCCATGGCTGTTGCGGGTCTCGATGCGGGGCGCCGCGAACCGGCGCAAGGTCCCGTCCGCGGCGATCAGGTGATCGACGCTCTCCCGGCCCTCGCCGTGGCCGCCCTTGATCAGCACCGCCCGCGCCCCGCGCGCCAGCAACCGCCGCCCCTGCGCCACCGCCTCGTTCTCGTGCTCCGCCTGCCCTTCGTCGAGCAGGGTCGCGGCCTCCGGCAGGTTGGGGGTGACGACGACGGCGAGCGGCATCAGCTCGGTGCGGAGGATCTCGACGGCCTCCTGCGAGATCAGCCGGTCGCCGCTGGTGGCCACCATGACGGGATCGAGCACCACGGGGATGCCGGCGGCGTGCCGCCGCAGTCCCTCGGCCACCGCCCGGATCGTCGCGGGATGCGAGAGCATGCCGATCTTCACCGCGCCGACCGCGAGGTCGGAGAACACCGAGTCGATCTGCGCGGCGACGAAGTCCGCGGGCACGTCGTGGATCGCCTGCACGCCGCGGGTGTTCTGCGCGGTGAGCGCGGTGACGACGCTGGCGCCGTAGACGTGCAGGGCCGCGAAGGTCTTGAGGTCGGCTTGGATGCCGGCGCCCCCGCTCGAATCCGAGCCGGCGATGGTCAGGGCGATGGCAGTCATGGGCGTCTCCCGTCGTCTGTTCTTCTGGTATCGCCCTCTTCTAACCTGATCCTGCAGCGCCGCGCTGCCCGAGCGCCTCATCGACCCGCGCCAGCAGGTCCCGTGCCTTGGCCTCCGTGGCGCCGCCCTTGAACAGCGCGCCGATCAGCGCCACCCCGTCGGCGCCCGCCCGGATCACGGAGGCCGCGTTGCTGGCGTCGATCCCGGCGATCGCGCCGAGCGGAAGGGCCTGGCCCCGGGCGAGCCGGGCGCGGAACACGATCCGCTGCAGCCCGTCGAGGCCGACCGGCGGGTCCGGGTTGTCCTTGCTGGTGGTGGCGAAGACGCCGCCGATGCAGGCGTAGTCGATGGGGAGCCGGTAGAGCTCGTCGGCCTGGGCACCGGTCTTCACGGTGAGTCCGATGACGGCGCGGGACCCGAGCAGGCGGCGCGCCTCCTCCGGGTGGAGATCGGATTGGCCGAGATGCACGCCCTCGACGCCCGCGGCGAGCGCGAGATCGACCCGATCGTTGACGAGGAGCGGCGCCCGGCCCGCCACCGCCGCATGGATCGCCCGGATCCGCGCCAGCGCCGCGCGGGCGCTGGTGAGATCCTTGTCGCGGTATTGGAGCAGGGTGGCGCCTCCGGCCACGGCCTCGGCCGCGAGCGCGGCGAGCGCCGCCGAGTCCTCACCCAGCACGCCGACATCGAGGATGCCGTAGAGGCGCAGGTCCACCGCGCGCCCCGCCGACGGCCGGGACGAACTGAGCCCTGTGCCGAGCCCTGCCCCGATGCTCATGCCGACCCCCTGTCCCGTCCGAGCGCCATGGCCGCTCCCCGCGCTGAAACCCTCCGCCCGTCTAGCAGGATCGGCCCGCCGCGGCGACCGTGCCGGCACGCGCCATGGAAACCACTTGCAATCGAAACCTCCTGCGGATGAGGCCCCGGCCTCCGTTGACGGTGCCGGGGCCGATCCGGCAAGAGCGAAGGGGTAAAGGCAGGGCCATCGCTCGAAGCCGTGTGAGCGGCTTCGCGGCGCGAAGAGCGCCGCGCGGAGCGGGCTGGTCAGGACGTCAGTCCTGAGCAGCGTCGAGCGGAGCGAAAGCCTGAGCCCGCGGAGGCGGGCGCCGGCGACTGAGGCAAAAGTCAGGGTGATCGCTTTCGAGCGATTGCCCTGACGCAAGAACCGGAACCGCTTCCGCCGCCGAGGGGATGCCCGAGGAGAGGGGCTGAAGGCCGACGAACACATGAGCACGGCCGAACCGGGTGTGACCGCCGCCGCGGCGGACAAGGAGAGGCGCGCCGCCAGCGCTTCCTCGGTGGGACTCGTCGCCGTGATCGTCGCGGCGACGGACGGGGAGCCGCGCGCGCTCACCGTGCAGGTCGCCGGCCAGGCCAAGGGCCGCGAGAGTGCCCTGCCCGCCGGCCCGCTGGTGCCGGAGCACGCCACCCTGGAGCGGGGCCTTCGCGCCTGGGTGGAGCAGCAGACCCACCAGCGCCTCGGCTATGTCGAGCAGCTCTACACCTTCGGCGACCGCGACCGGGAGGGCGGGCAGCACGGCGTGCACCTGCTCTCGGTCGCCTATCTCGCCCTGGTGCGCGAGCTGCGCCCGGCGGGTCTCGCCGAGGCCGCGTGGCGCAACTGGTACCGCTACCTGCCCTGGGAAGATTTTCGCGAGGGGCGGCCCCCGGCGCTCGCCGCGATCGAGCCGCGGCTGATGACCTGGGTCGCCGCCGCCTCCGACCCGAAGCTCCGGCGCCTGCGCGAGGACCGGGTCGGCCTCAGCTTCGGCATCGGCGGCGCCTGGAACGAGGAGCGGGTGCTGGAGCGCTACGAGTTGCTGTTCGAGGCCGGCCTGATCCCGGAGGCCAAGGGACAGCACGGCGCCGCCGTGCCCGACGACCTCGCGATCACCGGCCAGCCGATGGCGCACGACCACCGCCGGGTGCTCGCCACCGCGATCGGCCGCCTGCGCGGCAAGATCAAGTATCGTCCGGTCGTGTTCGAGCTGATGCCGCCGGCCTTCACCCTGCTGCAGCTTCAGCGCACGGTCGAGGCGCTCTCGGGCACGCGGCTGCACAAGCAGAACTTCCGCCGCCTCGTGGCACAGCAGGGGCTGGTCGAGGAGACCGAGGCGCTCACCAGCGGCAATGCCGGACGCCCGGCCCGACTGGTGCGCTTCCGCCGGGAGGTTCTCCTGGAGCGCCCGGCGCCCGGCGTACGGCTCACCCCGTCGCGGCGGACGGTGTGACACGCCATCCGGTTAATCGCTTCGGTCGTTTCTTTGTCATCGCCGCGGCTCCGCCTCGCGATGACGGAGTCGGGCCAAACCCAAGGTGATCAGCCGCCCACGGCATGAAACGTCCGGTGGGCCCGGCATCGCCGAGCCCCCATCATCGACGCCTACCTGGCCTCAGGCCTGGGCTTCCTTCTTGCGGCGCGGGGCGCGGCGCTTCTTCTCCGGGGCGGCCTCCGGCTCGGCGGCGACCGGCTCGGGCGCGGCCTCGGGCTCGGCGGCCCGACGGCGCTGCTGACCCAGCCCGAGGGCCCGGGCCAGCTCGGAGCGCTGCTCCGAATAGCTCGCGGAGGTCATGGGGTAGTCGTTGGGCAGGCCCCACTTCGCCCGATACTGCTCCGGCGAGAGACCGCGCAGGGTGAGGTGACGGCGCAGCGTCTTGTAGGGCTTGCCGTCCTCGAAGCTGACCAGGAAGTCGTGGCTGATCGACTTGCGGATCTCCTGCGGCGTCGCCTTGGGCGGGCCGGTCTCGGCGGACGGGCGCCCGCTCATGGTGACGGAGCGGATTGCCTCGTGCACCTCCCCGAGAAGCTTCGGAAGCTCGGCACTCTGGACGTGATTGTTGCTGACATAGGCAGAAACGACATCGGCCGTGAGGGTAACGAGGCGGGCCGATTCCGCATCCTGTTCACTGGTTTCCATGGCGCGATCTTCTGTGCAGGAGGATTACCTGGAAGACGGTAAGCTCAGAGCCGCGGAGGAGCAAGACATCGCCACTGAATTCGCGCGCAGTCAGGTCGAAGAAAATGGAGCGACGCGCGCGTTTCTGTGCAGGTCGAGTGGAAAAATCGCCGATGCGACGCTGCGGAAAAAAACGATTGAGCCCACCTTGCGGCTGAGCCGGAAGAGCGGCACGAAATATTGCAAATGTTAAGAACGCGCCTGTCGATTTTCGGAAGATGATGTTGCGCCAACGAGTTGGAATTTCGCATCGTCCGGAGTTTCCATCGTCGGCGGCGGAGACGGGCCGGCGCGCTGCTCTCCGCAGAGGCATCGCCGCGGACGACGGCCTTTGATTGCGACATCCTGCCGCATGGCTACGTATTTTCTGTGGATTGCCTCCGTTTGAATCGGATCAGCTGAGCGATTTCTCCGGATCAAAACGTGCTGTTCCGGTTCTGAATCGGTGAAGGTGCCCTTCGATCGACCGGAAGTACGGAGGGCGGTTGCCCATAATTGGGAGCCGACCGCCGAAGGTGCTATCTATTTGCTGATAAAGAGGGCTCCGGATCAGCGAGGGCGAACTCCGGCAACCTAGAGACAGTATTCCTGTGGCGATACCTCAGGTTGGTGCCGCCGATGGGCTGCCGGTTCTTGCAAAGCTTTCCGGCATTGTTGCTGAGCGGGCCCGGCTCAGCGCGCAGGTCTTTGCGTCGCCTCGTCCCGCCTCGCTTTGCCAGCGCACAATGATGATGCGGCCCCGGCACCGCGCGAGCCGCACCGTGCCGGGTCTCCTTCACTGGAACGGATGATCGCGTCGATCCTCGGGCCGGATGGAGCCGGAGATCAGTCGAGGCCGAGCATCAGGGCGAGATTCTGCACCGCCGCCCCCGAGGCGCCCTTGCCGAGATTGTCGAGGCGCCCGACCAGCACGGCCTGACCGTGGCTGTCGGAGCCGAAGACCCGCAATTCGAGCCGGTCGGTGTCGTTGAGGGCTTCCGGCTCGATGCGCTCGCGGTGGGCGCCTTCCTCCGCGCCGCGCACGACCTTCACCAGCGGGGTGTCCGCGTACCAGTCGGCCAGCGCCTCCTCCAGGTCGCCCGGCGTCGGATGGCCGGGCAGGGCGCCGAGATGCAGCGGGATGCTGACCAGCATGCCCTGCCGGAAGTTGCCGACGGAGGGGATGAAGATCGGCCGCCGGGTCAGACGGCTATAGGCTTCGATCTCCGGCAGGTGCTTGTGGCCGAAGCCGAGACCGTAGAGCTGGAACGGGGCGCCCTCCCCGCGCTCGTAGCTCTCGATCATGCTGCGGCCGCCGCCGCTATAGCCGCTCACCGCGTTGATGCTGACCGGATGATCCGACGGGATCAGGCCGCGCTCGACCAGGGGGCGCAGCAGCGCGATCGCCCCGGTCGGGTAGCAGCCGGGATTGGCGACCCGGCGCGCGCCGCGGATCGCGTCGGCCTGCTCCGGCGCCATCTCGGCGAAACCGTAGACCCAGCCCGGCGCGATGCGGTGGGCGGTGCTGGCATCGAGCAGCTTCGGGCCGCCCCCGGACAGGCCGTCGGCCAGGGCGGCGGTCTCGCGGGAGGCGTCGTCGGGCAGGCAGAGGACGACGAGGTCGACCTCTTCCAAGATCGCCCGCTTCACGCCCGCGTCCTTCCGGCTCTCGTGCGGAATGCTGACGAGGCGCACCCTGCCGTCGCGTTCCAGGCGCTCGCGGATGCCGAGACCGGTGGTGCCGGCCTCGCCATCGATGAACACCTTCGGGGCGCTGACGCCGTCGGACATCGCAAAATCCTCGCTCGGCCCCGATCCGGGCCGCTCTGACACAGGGCGCGGACGCGCGCCCGCACCGGGCACGTCCTGCAACACGATTCGCCGGTGGCGGGGAGGTGGAAGCTTCGTCCTCCCCTGTCAACGTCTCCGGCGATTGCGCGGCAGGCCGCTCGCGGACGTCGCCGGTCGGTGGACAGGTTCGGCGCGGCCGGAACTCAGGATGTCGCCTTCTGTTGACAGCCGAATGTCGCTGAGGAGGCGAAACCGATGTCAGGAACCGCGAAGAAGACCGATCCGAAGCTGTGGGACAAGGTGAAGAAGGAGGTCACGCAATCCTCCAAGGGCGGCAAGCCCGGCCAGTGGTCCGCCCGCAAGGCGCAGATGGCCACCAGCGAGTACAAGAAGGAAGGCGGCGGCTACGCCGGCAAGAAGTCCGACGACAACCACCTCAAGCAATGGACCGACGAGGAGTGGGACACGAAGTCGGGCAAGGAGAGCGGCAAGACCGGCGAGCGCTACCTACCCAAGAAGGCGCGCGAGAAGCTGTCCGATTCCGAGTATAGCCGCTCCACCGCCAAGAAACGCGCCGATTCCGCCAAGGGCCAGCAGCACTCGAAGCAGCCCGCCGACGTGGCGAAAAAGGCGGCCTCCGCCCGCAAGACCGGCAAGACCTCGAATAAGGGCGGGAGCGGCGCCACCAAGGCGGAGCTGATGCAGAAGGCCCGCAAGCAGGACATTCCCGGCCGCTCGAAGATGACCAAGGGTGAACTGGAGCGCGCTCTCTCCGCCTGAGAAGTACGGACCGGCGAGGACGGAGGCATCCGCCCTAAGGACCGGTCCGACACGGCTTCCGGCCGATCGTTTCGGTCGGAGCATGGCGTGTCCCCTCCCCCCTTGTGGGGAGGGGTTCGGGGTGGGGGTGGTGCAG
>NZ_BPRD01000459.1 GCF_022179745.1 Methylorubrum podarium | reverse complement strand
GTGCGGGGAGAGGGGGAGATCCTGGATGACCGCCTTTCCCGATCTGATCGAAAACATCCGCGCCGCCGCGCCGAACCTCCGCGGCCGGCTCCTCGAAAACCAGTCGCTCGCCGACCTCACATGGTTCCGCGTCGGCGGGCCGGCGCAGGTTCTGTTCAGCCCGGCCGACGAGGAAGACCTTTCGCAATTCCTCGCCGCCCTCGACCCATCCGTGCCGGTCACGGTGATCGGTCTCGGCTCGAACCTGATCGTGCGCGACGGCGGCATTCCCGGGGTGACGATCCGGCTCGGCGGCAAGGCGTTCGGCTCGGTCGAGATCGATGCGGAGACCATCCGCGCCGGGACCGCCGTACCGGACATGCGGCTTGCCAAGGCGGCGGCGGAAGCCTCCCTCGCCGGGCTCGCCTTCTTCCGCGGCATTCCCGGCTCCGTCGGCGGCGCGCTGCGCATGAACGCCGGAGCGCATGGCGGCGAGACCACCGACGTGCTGGTGGAGGTGCGCGGCATCGACCGAAAGGGCGAGGTCCGCCGTTTCACCCATGCCGAGATGGGCTTTCGCTATCGCCATTCCTCGGCGCCCGAGGACGTGATCTTCACCGGTGCGACCTTCCACGGCCGGCCGGGAGACCGCGAAGAGATCGAGGCGGAGATGGAGCGCGTCACCGCCGCCCGCGAGGCGGCGCAACCGATCCGCGAGCGGACCGGCGGCTCGACCTTCAAGAACCCGGAGGGCGGCAAGGCGTGGCAGCTCATCGACGCCGCCGGCTGCCGCGGGCTGACCATGGGCGGCGCCCAGGTCTCGGAGATGCACTGCAACTTCCTGATCAATCGCGGCGGCGCCACCGCGGCCGACATCGAAGGGCTCGGCGAGGAGGTTCGGCGCCGGGTGCGCGATCACTCGGGTTTCGAGCTGCACTGGGAGATCAAGCGGATCGGCGTCGAGGCGTCGCCCGCCTGACGGATCGCCCGCGTCGAGACCGGAGGAAGGATCGCCCATGGATCGAACCGACCCCTCAGCCGTCGCAGAGCATCTCGGCAGGCTCATCGACGACGTCGCCGCGGGTGCCGACGCGGCGCGGACGGGCGGCGACATCCTGCGCCTGCGGGACCGGCTCAACCGCGAATGGGACGCCGCTCAACCGGGTGCCCATCTCTCCGACGAGACCTACACCGCCCTGCGGCTTCGCTGTGGGGCGGCGCATGACCGTCTGACCGAGCGCTTCGTCTCCATCCGGGACCTCACCCCGCAGCCCGAGCCGCTGCTCGAAATCGATCCCGAGCCCCCGACGGTCGAGGCGTTCTTCGAAGGGGCCGCACCGGTCGCGGGTTGGGCGGTCGAGTCGGAGGCGGCGATCCGCGCCGTGGAGACCCGCCTCGGGCTGAGCCTGCCCGCGACGCTCCAGGCGCTCTACCGGCTCCGCAACGGCGGCCCGACGGACTTCTTCCTCGCCACCGATATCCCCGACGCGCCCCTGCGGTTCGCAGGGGACGAGGCGGTCGGCGAGGCCTCCGAATTCTGGCGGACGGTGCTGCCGGGCTTCGGCCTGACCGCCCTGGACCGGCTGGAAACCCTCGGCGCGATCAGCGACGGGATCGATTTCGGCGGCGAGGACGAATCCTGGCGGGCCGCTCTGCCGGGGATCGACCGCATGATCCCGATCAGCAATCACGGTTCCGACCTTTGGCTCTGCCTCGACTACGCGGATGCCGCCCCCGAGCCATCGGTGGTGCTGTTCGACGCGACGTCGCTCGAGCGGCCCGGCACCATCGCCTTCCGCCGTCCCGATTTCTCGACGTTCTTCGCCGGGCTCCGGCGGCACGGCATCACCGTCGAGGACGGCGTAGCCATGCGCGGCCTACGCGTCCTCGGCGAGGATGCCTGAATGCTCCTCCCGCCTCACCGGGCGTCCGAGACGCCGAACCAGCCCTGAAAGGCTCGCATCCGATGTCCAAGCACGTCGCCGTCCTGATGGGCGGCTGGTCCTCCGAGCGGGAGATCTCGCTTCGCTCCGGCAATGCCTGCGCCGACGCGCTCGAAGGCGAGGGCTACCGCGTCACCCGCGTCGATGTGGGACCCGACATCGCCTCCGTGCTGACCGACCTGAGACCCGACGCGGCGCTGAACGCCCTGCACGGGCCGGCGGGCGAGGACGGCACGATCCAAGGCCTCCTGGAGATCCTGAAGATCCCCTACACCCATTCCGGCGTGCTCGCCTCGGCGCTCGCCATGCACAAGGAGCGTGCCAAAACGGTCATGCGCGCGGCCGGAGTCAGCGTTCCGGAGGGCCGCGTCGTTAACCGTCATGATGCGGCGAAGTCACACCCGTTAACCCCTCCCTACGTCGTGAAGCCGATCGCCGAGGGCTCCTCCATGGGGGTCATCATCGTCCGCGAGGAGCGCTCCCACCCGCCCCAGATCCTCGCCTCCGACGAGTGGGTCTACGGCGAGGAAGTCCTTGCAGAGACTTACGTTGCCGGCCGCGAGCTGACCTGCGCGGTGATGGGCGACCGGGCGCTCGGGGTGACCGAGATCAAGCCCGTCTCGGGGGAGTGGTACGACTTCGATGCGAAGTACGCGGGAGGGGGGTCGATTCACGTCCTTCCGGCGGATCTTAAACTAAATGTTTACCAGCGTGTCCAAGAGTTGGCGTTAACGGCGCATCAAGCACTGGGATGCCGTGGCGTCAGCCGTGCCGACCTTCGTTACGACGACACGCCGGGGGGAACCGGCGCCCTCGTCGTCCTCGAAGTCAACACGCAGCCAGGGATGACCCAGACGAGCCTTGTGCCGGAGATCGCGGCCCATGCAGGCCTGAGTTTCGGTGAACTCGTCCGATGGATGGTGGAGGACGCTTCTCTCAACCGCTGAACGCCGCCGGCACGCCCGGCGGCGGCGGATTCCTCGCGGGCCTCCGGCTTCCGAGGATCCTCAGGCGGTTCTCGTCGGCGCGCCGGCTCCGGCCGGCGGTGCCGATCGAGGCGCGGGTGCCGCGGCTCGCCGGCACCGCGCTGGTCGCGGGCCTCGCCGGCACCGTCGCGCTCGCTGGCTTCGTCATGAGCGGACGCTACGACGGCTTCGTCGCCGAGAACGGCCGTCCCCTCGACATCCTCGCCCGGCTCGCCGGCTTCGGCGTCGAGCGGGTGACCATCACCGGCCTGTCGCGGATGTACGAGCGGGAGGTGCTGAGCACCGCCAGCATCGACTGGCGCTCCTCCGTGCCGTTCCTCGACGTCGATGCGGTGCGAGAGCGCCTGCTGGCCGAGAAGCTGATCGCCAGCGCCTCCGTGCGCAAGCTCTACCCCAACGAGATCGTCATCAACCAGGTCGAGCGGGAGCCCGCCGCCCTGTGGCAGCAGAACGGCGAGATCCAGGTGATCGCCGCCGACGGCAAGGTGATCGACGACCTGCGCGACGAGCGCTACGTCAACCTGCCCCTCGTCGTCGGCGCCGGCGCCAACGAGCGCCTCAAGGAATATCTCGACCTGATCGAGGCGGCCGGACCGCTGGGTTCGCGCATCCGCGCCGGCACCTACGTCTCCGGCCGGCGCTGGACGCTCAAGCTCGACGGCGTCGACATCCGCCTGCCCGAGACCGATCCCGCCGAGGCGCTGGCCCGCCTGGTCCGCCTGGAGCGGGACAGCAGGATTCTGGAGAAGGACATCATCGCCGTCGACCTGCGCATGGCCGACCGGGTGGTGGTGCGGCTGACCGAGGAGGCCGCGGCCGCCCGGGCCGAGAGCCGCAAGAAGCCGAAGAAGGGGACGGCGACATGAATGCCGCCCGTCCCGCCGCCGCCCTCTACCCCGTGTCTTTTCGCGTGTCCTCTCGCGTATCCGCCGAGTAGCGTCCGATGCAGACCCACCACGGCCTCACGCCGCGCCTGAAGCCGCTCTCCGCCCGCCGGAGCGCGACGATGTCGGTTCTCGACATCGGCACCAGCAAGGTCGTCTGCCTCATCGCCGAGCTGCAGCCGGCCGAGGCGATGTCGACCCTGCGCGGCCGCACGCATCTCGCCCGCATCATCGGCATCGGCCATCAGCGCTCGCTCGGGCTGAAGGGCGGCGCCATCGTCGATCTGGAGGCCGCCGAGGGCGCGATCCGTCAGGCGGTCCACGCCGCCGAGCGGATGGCCAAGGCCGAGGTCCAGTCGGTCATCGTCAACATCTCCGGCGGGCGCATCGCCTCGCAGCATTTCGAGGCGCGGGTGAACGTCCGCTCCGGCACCGTCACCGGCGCCGACGTCGAGCGCGTTCTGGAGACCGCGAGCGCCCACGGCGTCAGCCCCGGCCGCGCCGTCCTGCACGCCCTGCCGACCGGCTACGCGCTGGACGGCCAGGGCGCGGTGATCGATCCCTCGGGCATGATCGGCAGCGCGCTGGGTGTCGATCTCCACGTCGTCACCGCGGAGGCGGCCGCCGCGCGCAACCTGATGTTGGCGGTGGAGCACTGCCATCTCGGCGTCGATGCGGTGATCGCCACCCCCTACGCCGCCGGCCTCTCGGCGCTGGTGGACGACGAGGCGGAACTCGGCTGCGCCGTCGTCGACATGGGCGGCGGCACCACCAGCGTCGGCGTCTTCATGGGCGGGCACCTCGTCCATTGCGACGCGGTCGCCGTCGGCGGCCACCACGTCACCATGGACATCGCCCGCGGCCTCTCCACCCGCGTCTCCGTCGCCGAGCGGCTGAAGACGCTCTACGGCTCGGCCATCGCCACGGCCTCCGACGAGCGGGACATGATCGCCGTCCACGGCGTCGGCGAGGACGAGGGCGAGGCGCCCGGCCACGTGCCGCGCTCGCAGCTCGTGCGCATCGTCAAGCCGCGGGTCGAGGAGGTTCTCGAACTCGTGCGCGACCGCCTGCGCAACGCCGGCTTCGGCGCCCAGGCCGGGCGCCGGGTGGTGCTCACGGGCGGGGCGAGCCAGCTCGTCGGCCTGCCGGAGACGGCCCGCCGCATCCTTCAGGGACAGGTCCGGATCGGGCGCCCGCTCGGCATCCGCGGCCTGCCCGAAGCCGCCAAGGGGCCCGCCTTCTCGGCCTCGGTCGGCCTGCTGGTCTACCCGCAGGTGGCGCATGCGGAGCATTTCGAGCCGCGGGGGCAGGGCGCCTTCGCCGGCACGGGAACGGACGGATACTTCTCGCGGGTCGGTCGCTGGATCCGGGAAAGTTTCTGAAGGACGACCCGCACGGCAGAGTCGCCAGCGCGGGACAAGCAAGACAGGGCAGGCGTCACAAGGCGTCGTTCAGGCAATCGAAAGTCACGAAGGGTTCGACCACATGGCCATCTCTCTTCAGGCTCCGGACATCCGGGAACTCAAGCCCCGCATCACCGTCTTCGGCGTCGGCGGCGCGGGCGGCAACGCCGTCAACAACATGATCGAGTCGGGCCTGCTCGGCTGCGAGTTCGTCGTGGCCAACACCGACGCCCAGGCGCTGACCTCCTCGAAGGCCGAGCGCGTGATCCAGATGGGCATCGGCGTGACGCAGGGCCTCGGCGCCGGCTCGCACCCCGAGGTCGGCTCGGCGGCGGCCGAGGAGGTCATCGACGAGATCCGCGACCAGCTCTCGGGCGCGCACATGGCATTTATCACCGCCGGCATGGGCGGCGGCACCGGCACCGGCGCGGCGCCCGTCATCGCCCGCGCGGCGCGTGACATGGGCATCCTGACGGTCGGCGTCGTCACGAAGCCCTTCCAGTTCGAGGGCATGCGCCGGATGCGCACGGCCGAGGCCGGCATCCAGGAGCTCCAGGCGGCGGTCGACACCCTGATCGTCATCCCGAACCAGAACCTGTTCCGGGTCGCCAACGAGAAGACCACCTTCGCCGACGCCTTCGCGATGGCCGACCAGGTGCTCTACTCGGGCGTCGCCTGCATCACCGACCTGATGGTCAAGGAAGGCCTGATCAACCTCGACTTCGCCGACGTGCGCGCGATCATGCGCGGCATGGGCAAGGCGATGATGGGCACCGGCGAGGCGTCCGGCGAGAACCGCGCCAACCGCGCCGCGGAGGCCGCCATCGCCAACCCGCTCCTCGACGACGTCTCGATGAAGGGCGCCCGCGGCCTGCTGATCTCGATCACCGGCGGCTCGGACCTCACCCTCTACGAACTCGACGAGGCCGCCACCCGCATCCGCGAGGAGGTCGATTCCGACGCCAACATCATCCTCGGCGCCACCTTCGACGAGAGCCTCGACGGCATCATCCGCGTGTCGGTCGTCGCCACCGGCATCGAGCCGGCGCTGATCTCGGCCGATTCCCCGAACAACCCGGAGATCGCCCAGACCGAGCAGCGCATCGCCGAGGTCGCCGAGCGCCTGCGCTCCGAGGCCCGCGCCCGCGCCTCCGCCGCGCTCAGCCCCGCCTCGACGCATCAGCCGGTGCATCAGACCGCGCATCAGACGGCGCCCCGCATGGCTTCTCCCGAGCCGCTGCTGGCCCCGAACGCGTCGCCGCGGGCGATGCTGTCCGAGCCGGCCGCGCCGGAGCCGATGCGCGCCGAGCCGGCCCCGGCCCTGCACCACCACGACGTCGTGCTGACCCAGGCCCCGGCCCGCGCCGCCGTCCCGGCCTACGAGCCGCCGGCCCCGGTCCAGGCCCAGGAGCCCGCCCCGGTCGCGAACGGCCCCTACGTGCCGCCGCGCCCGCAGCTCGCCCGCCCGCCGCGC
>NZ_BPRD01000458.1 GCF_022179745.1 Methylorubrum podarium | reverse complement strand
GCTGCCGGTGGCGTAGGATTGGCTCACCCTGCCGCCGTCGTTGGTCCCGACGAGGCCGCCCTCGAACGAGTTGCCCGAGACGCTGCCGCTGGCGTAGGACTCGCTCACCGTGCCGCCGCTGTTGTATCCGACGAGGCCGCCCACGTCGAAGAAACCCGTGACGCTGCCGGTGGCGTAGGACCGGCTCACCGTGCCGCCGTCGTTGGACCCGACGAGGCTGCCGCTCCTGTCGCGGCCCCCGACGCTGCCGCCGACGAGGCCGACGCCGCTCACGCGGCCGCCGGTGCCGAGAGAACCGATCAGCCCGACATAGTCCTGGTTCGGCCGCGTGATAGTCAGCCCGGTGATCGTACGCCCCACCCCGTCCAGGCGGCCGGTGAAGGAGGATAGATCGGATCCCACCGGCACGAACCCGCCCGCACCGAAGAGGCCGGACGAGGTGGCGGTGCCGGCGGTGGCGGAGGCGTCGAGGTCGCGGGTCAGGACGTAGGACCCGCCGAGATCCGCCCCCATCAGCTGGAGCTGATGCAGGTTGGAGACCTGGTAGACGCCCCCGACCTGCACCGCCTCCGACCGCAGGATCGGGCGCAGGTCGCCCGCCTGGTACCAGACGGCCGGGTCGAAGCCGGTGTAGTTGCTCAAGCCGCTGCGCGCCTGGGACGAGGTCAGGCCGGTGGCGCCGGTGGACAAGCCGTTGCCCACGCCGCTCGCCTGGCCCGTGCTCTGTGTGTCCCAGTAGCTCGAGGTGATCTGGCTGCTGTTGGACCCGGCGAGGCCGCCCACGTCGGTGGTGCCCGAGACGCTGCCGCTGGCGTAGGATTGGCTCACCGTGCCGCCGCCCCGGTTTCGCCCGACGAGGCCGCCCACCTCGGAGTCGCCCGTGAGGCTGCCGCTGGCGTAGGACTGGCTCACCGTGCCGCCGACGTTGTCCCCGACGAGGCCGCCCACGTAGTTCCTGCCCGAGACGCTGCCGCTGGCATACGACTGGCTCACCGTGGCGCCGGTGCTGTTGTACCCGACGAGGCCGCCCACGCTGTTCACGCCCGTGAGGCTGCCGGTGGTGTAGGATTGGCTCACCGTGGCGGCGTTCCACCCGACGAGGCCGCCCACGGCGGTGGTGCCCGTGACGCTGCCGGTGGCGTAGGACTGGCTCACCTCGCCGCCGCCGTTGGACCCGACGAGCCCGCCCACCATGAAGGCGCCCGTCACGCTGCCGCTGGTGTAGGACTGGGTCACCGTGCCGCCGCCGTTGGACCCGACGAGGCCGCCCACGTAGTTCCTGCCCGAGACGCTGCCGCCGACGAGGCCGAGGCCGCTGACCCGACCGCCGCTGCCGAGAAAACCGATCAGCCCGACATTGTCCTGGCCCGGCCGGGCGATGGTCAGCCCGGTGATCGTGTGCCCCGCCCCGTCCAGGCGGCCGTTGAAGAAGGATAGATCGGATCCCACCGGCACGAAGCCGCCCGCGCCGAAGGGGCCGGGCGCGGCTTCGAGCAGCGCGTCG
>NZ_BPRD01000457.1 GCF_022179745.1 Methylorubrum podarium | reverse complement strand
GCGATCTCGCCGACGCTGGCGATCTGGATCGGCGCGGCGGTGCTGACCGTCTACGTCATGGTCTCGGGCGTGCGCGGCTCGGCCTGGACCGCCGTGCTCAAGGATTTCATGATCCTATTCGTAGTGATCTTCTTGGGAATCTATCTCCCGTATCACTACTACGGCGGCATCGGCGCGATGTTCACCGCGATCGATGGGGCCAAGCCCGGCTTCCTGGCGCTGCCGGACCGCGGCCAGAGCGCGACCTGGTTCGCCTCGACGACGCTCCTGACCGCGCTCGGCGGCTGGATGTTCCCGCACATCTTCGCCTCGATCTACACCGCGAGCGACGCGCGCACCTTCCGCCGCAACGCGGTGTTCCTGCCGCTCTACCAGCTCATGCTGCTGTTCGTGTTCTTCGCGGGCTTCGCGGCGGTGCTGCAGGTGCCGGGGCTGACGGGGCCGGACGTCGATCTCTCGCTGTTCAAGATCGCGCTGCAGACCTTCCCGCCCTGGTTCGTCGGCGTCATCGGCGCCACCGGCGTGCTGACCGCCCTGGTGCCGGGCTCGATGATCCTGATCGCCGGCTCGACCCTGATCGCGCAGAACCTCTACCGGCCGCTGGCGCGCAACGCGACCGACGCCTCCACGGGTCGGCTCGCCAAGGGCATCGCGCCGCTGCTGGCGCTCGCCTGCGTCGGCTTCACCCTCTACGGCGGCGAGACCATCGTGCAGCTGCTGCTGATCGGCTACGCCGTCGTCACGCAGCTCTTCCCCGCCTTCTTCTTCAGTCTCCTGCCCAACAACCCGCTGACCCGGGCGGGGGCGATGGCGGGCATCCTGGCCGGTGTGGCCGCGGTGGCGGTGACGGTGGTCGGCGGCTACACCCTCGCCAAGCTGTTCCCCGGCCTGCCGGGTCCGGTGCAGGATCTCAACATCGGCGTCGTGGCGCTGGCGCTCAACCTCGCGGTCGCCTTCGCCGTCAGCCTCGCGGGCGGCCGCGCGCGGCGGGCGGCGCTGCCCTGACCCTCCGGACGGCGGCGCCGGGCGGTCAGCGCCCGGCCGGCTCCGCCTCGCCGGTCCGCTCCCCGGCCGGAGCGGGCACGGCCTCGTCCTCCCGCGCGTCCTCGAACGCCGCGCCGGTCCAGACCCGCACGGTGACGGTCGCCCGGCCGCCGTCGACGACGATGCGGTTGTAGGCGTTGGGCTCGTTGCCGCGCAGCCGCGTCGAGGTGGCCGAGCCCGCCTGCACGGCGAGCAGCCGCGCCCCGCCCGCCTGCGCCCGACCGCGATCGACGGCGACCCTGTCGGGCTCGGTGCCGGTCTCCGGCGCCTCGGCGAAGCGGGCGTAGTGGCGGTGGAGATGGCCGGCGAGCGTCAGCCCGACGCCGTGGCGGCGGAAGGCGTCCAGCGCCTCGTCGGCGCGACCGACGAGGCGGGCCTCCGCGTCCCAGGGCGGCGGCATGAACGGGTGGTGGCCGACCACGATCCGGAAGACGTGGTCCGGCAGGGCCGCCAGCCGCTCCTCGGTGCGGGCGATCTGCGCCCGGGTGATCTTGCCTTGAGACCAGTCCGTCTCCGGCGCCCAGGTCCGCACCGTGTTGAGGCAGACCACCGCGATCTCGTCGTCGAGGAAGGTCGGCTCGGTGTCCCGCGCGATGAAGCGCCGGTAGCGGCCGAACGGGTGGAAGAAGCGGGTGAGGAGCTTGAAATAGGCGATGTCGTGGTTGCCCGGCACCGCGATCCAGGGCGCGGTGAGCCGGTCGAGGAAGGCGCGCGCCTCCGCATATTCCTTGCGCCGCGCCCGCATGGTGAAGTCGCCGGAGGCGACGATCAGGTCCGGCGCATCGCGGTTCAGCTCCGCGACGAGACCCTCGACCACCGCCGGTTCGGTGCGCCCGAAATGCAGGTCGGAGATGTGGGCGAGCCGTCTCACCGCCCGGGCTCCGGCACGATCACCGTGAGGGCGCGGGGCATCAGGCGGTAGCGCAGGGGCGGGGCGATCAAGCGGACCTCTCCATCGTTCATCACCCGCAGCGCGCGCCTCCGGGCGGAGACGGCGAAGCGGGTCGCACTGCGGCGCTCCAGTCCCGGCAGGCGGCGCCAGCGGCCGAGCCCGAACCCGAGCGCCAGCCGGACGACGCGCCACGGCGAGAGCCGGCGGGCGATGTAGAGCGTCAACTCGCCGCCATCGACCTGGCTCCGCTCCAGAATCTTTCCCGGCCCCTCCGCGTAGTCGTTGTTGACCACCGCGAGCAGGCGGACGCGCAGCCGCGTCCGCCGCCCGCCTTCCGAGAGCACGGCGGAAAGGCGCGGATAGGGTCCGAGATGGCGCAGGGTCGCCGCCGCGAGCCGCAGCAGCGCCGGCATACCGAGCCGCCGTCCGCGAAAAACCTCGCGGTGGCGGACCATGCGGGCGGGCATGCCG
Source organism: Methylorubrum podarium (assembly GCF_022179745.1). GTDB lineage: Bacteria > Pseudomonadota > Alphaproteobacteria > Rhizobiales > Beijerinckiaceae > Methylobacterium > Methylobacterium podarium. The sequence goes on along the minus strand of NZ_BPRD01000457.1, from coordinate 3,674 downwards.
AGCACCGAGTTGATGAGGAAGAGGTGGCCGTTGACGCTGCCGACATCGACGGCGCGGGCATGCCCCGCCCGGAGCACCGCGATCGATCCGTCGAGGTCGAGCGGGATGCCGAGATCCTTGGCCATTAGGTTCATGGTGCCCAGCGGCAGGATGCCGAGAGCCACGCCGCTGCCCGCGAGCACGCCGGCCGCGCAGTTGAGCGTGCCGTCCCCGCCCGGCACCGCCACGGCCGCGACGCCCTCCGTGCGCAGGGCGGCCCGCAGGCGTTCGAGCAGGGGGAGGGTCTCGTCCGGCTCGGGAAGGAGGTCGAGCCCCGCGGCCCTGAGCCGCGCGCGGATCGCGTCCGGCGTCGGGCCATCGGCGAAGGAGCCCGACGCGGCGTTGGCGACGAGGACGATCCGCATGTCTTCCGGCGTTCCCCAGCCCCCCTGACGGCGCGGGCTTGAGCGTCGCCGCCATCCGCCATCCCGAAGGGATCGATCGGATGGCGTATGACAGGCGCGGGCGTCGGACGTGTGACGGGGCCGGATCAGCCCGGCGGCGGGCGGCCCTGCACGAAGCGCGTCCGGAACCAGTCGCGCAGAACCTCGCGCTCGTAGAAGAAGGTCTGCCCGGAGGAGAGGCGGTTGGCGCGCAGCAGGAAGTTGATGTCGGTGACCGTCTCCTCCGCCGCCCGCACCGTGCGTCCGCGCTCCTTCAGGGCGTAGCGCAGGCGGAAGCGGGGCGGGGTGATGTCGGTGACCACCCGCACGCCCTGGGCCGCGCCGAAGCTCGGCCGGTCGAGGCCGGCGAGGTCGATGTCGAGCACCGCGATGTCGAGCGTCTGGCCCGGCGCCAGGACCGGGTTGCCGAGCGTCTCGAACAGGCGGCGCATCTCGGCCAGCACGACCGGCGGCGACAGGCCCGAGCCGTAGCGGTTCTCGGCATCGGTGTAGCGCTCGGGCGCGGCGAAGGTCACCCGCACCTGCGCCGCCGCGGGCGCGGCGGCGAGCGGAGCGGAGAGCGGCGCAGCCAGGACCGCGAGCAGGCCGAGCGCCGCCGCCCTCATTGCTGCGAGCGCTTGAGGATCGCCTGCAGGGCGCGGGCGACCGGCTCGGTGATCGTGCGCCGGTACTTGCGGTGGACGAGCTGGCCGTTGTGGTAGATGTCCTGCTCGACGTAGAGCCGCTCGCCGTCCCAGCGGACGATGTTGTCGGATTCCGTCGTCTCCTCGACGCCCAGATCCCGGCGGAGGATCGGTGCGCCGGATGTCGTTTGCATGGAGCGGCCTCGGCCTTCGATTGGGGAAATGCCCACCCTGTTTAGGGCCTCGGCGCGCGCTGTGCCAGGGTCGGATGCACGGCGGGGCCGCCGGAGACCGGTCCGCCGGTTTCTCGCGGGCCCGGTTGTCGCCTGCTCGTCCATCGGAATGCGACCGCAGAATCCGGCGATGACCCTTCGCGACGGGCCCGAGGCCGTCACTGCACCGTCACCTGATCCTTGATGCGCTGGTAGGTGGAACGGTTGAGGACGCGCTTGCTCAGGAGCTGATCAACGGAGGCGTAGGGCCTGTGCTGGATGATGGCGCGGCCGATGGCGCCGCCGCCCTTGAGCCCGTTCAGCTCGCCGAGCGAGGCCGTGTTGAGGTCGATCAGGGCGACGGCCGCCGGCGGAGCGTTCTCCTCGGCTTCGGCCACCGGGTCGGGCTCGGCCGGCGCCTGCGCCGCCGGCGGCGGGACCGGCACGGGCGCGGTGGCAGGCGGTGCGGGCGGAGGCGGTGCCTCGGCGACCGGCCGGACCGGCTCTCTTGCTGGCTCCCTTGCAGGTTCTCTCGCGGGCTCGGACGGTTTCACCAACCGCACCGGCTCGGACCGAGACGGCGCGGACGCCGCATCCGCCGGCCGGGCGGGTGTCGTCGTCATGGCGGCCGGTGCCGCGGTCCCCGGCTCGGAGCCGCGAAGCCAGATCGATTGGATGACCCAGGCCAGACCCGCCGCCGCCGCGATCAGGAGGACGACCCGCAGGATCGCCGATCCGCTCAGCATGAACGCCTCCCGACCGAAACGCGGACGCGGGACAGGATCGAGGTCTCGGCTCCGGACATCGCGGGCATCCTAACCTGCGGGCACAGCTCGAACATATGACAAATCCGAGAGATCGAACACGGCGCCTCGCCGGGCAGCCGGGCTCTTCCGGCGCCAGCGAAGGCACCGAAGGAGCCGCGCCGACGGGCCTCGTGGAGGATCCGTCCGAACCCATCCCCCGCAGGTTGTGACGCCCCGGCACCGGTGACCGCGCAAGCACCGCAGCCATGTGCGGGAACGCAATACGGCCAAGCTCGTTTCGTGTAGGCTGGCCCCATTCCACCGGGCTTGTTCGGGTCATGTCGATGCCAAAGCGTTTCCGCTGGTCGCGCCTGCTCCTCGCCGCGGCGGTTGCCGGGCAGGCCGCGGCCTGCTCCTCGCTGCCGCGAACGAGCTACACCAAGGACCAGGCGGATGCCGCGACCGTGCCCGGCATGGTCGGCGTCCGGGCCTATGCCGACGCCAGCGCCGCCGAGTTCGTGGCGATGGCCGCGGGCCCGCAGAAGAAGCGCCAGACCTTCAGCTACCTCGCCCTGTCCGGCGGCGGCGGCGACGGCGCCTACGGCGCGGGCGTGCTCAACGGCTGGACCGCCTCGGGCAAGCGGCCGGACTTCACCATCGTCTCCGGCGTCTCGACCGGCGCCCTGATCGCGCCCTTCGCCTTCCTCGGGCCGGCCTACGACTCCTATCTCACCGACATCTACACCAGCGGCATCGCCGAATCCCTGGTGCAGAGCCCGAGCCTCGCCAACGTGCTGTTCGGCTCAGGCCTGTTCGGCGACGGGCGGCTGCGCAACCTGATCGCCCGCTACGTCACCCCCGACCTGCTCCAGGCCGTCGCCGAGGAGCACGCCAAGGGCCGCCGCCTGCTCGTCGTGACGACGAACCTCGACACGCAGCGCGCGGTGATCTGGAACATGGGCGCCATCGCCGCGAGCGGCGCGCCCAACGCGGTCTCGCTCTTCACCGACGTGCTCACCGCCTCCGCCAGCATCCCGGCGGTGTTCCCGCCCCAGCTCCTCGACGTGCAGGCCGAGGGCCGCGCCTTCCAGGAGATGCACGTGGACGGCTCGGTGGTGACGCCGGTCTTCACCCTGCCGCAGTCCTTCCTGGTGCGCGACGGGCGCTTCCGCAGCGCCGGCAAGGCCGACATCTACGTGGTCATCAACGGGCGGCTGGAGCCCGAATTCGACGTGACCAAGAACAACACCCTGTCGATCGTCGAGAAATCCTTCACCACCGCGAGCCGCGCCCGCTCCCGGGCGACGCTGGTGGCCACCGACGCGTTCGCCCGGCGCAACGGGATCGGCTTCAACCTGACCTATATCGACGAGAGCGCACCGCGGACGAGCACGGCCCGCGGGTTCGACACCGGCTACATGCGCAGCCTCTACCAGTTCGGCTACGAGGCCGGCCGCACCGGCCAGTTCTGGCACCCGAGCGTTCCGGCGGAGCCGCTGGTCAAGAGCGTGGTGCGGGAGGCGGTGGCGGGGCGCTGAGCCCCCGCGCCGATCGCATCCGACATCCGATCGATCCCTTCGGGATGGCGGATGTCGGCTTCGCTCAAACGCCGCGCGGGCTTGCCGATCCGGATCCCGCTCCGATCGGAGC